>NZ_CAUQWY010000020.1:0-35064 GCF_963521865.1 uncultured Streptococcus sp. | reverse complement strand
CCTTGGGTGGTCACCAATCAGTCGATGAATTGCTCCTTCCTGGTGGACGAATTTATGAGCAAAGAAATTTCATCTACAATGCTATTCAAGAGATTCCAGGTCTCTCTGCTGTTAAACCCAAGGCGGGGCTCTATATCTTTCCTAAAATAGACCGTAATATGTACCGTATCGATGATGATGAGCAGTTTGTCCTTAATTTCTTGAAGCAGGAAAAGGTTCTCTTGGTTCATGGTCGAGGCTTCAACTGGCAGGAACCAGACCACTTCCGTATTGTTTACCTTCCTCGTGTTGATGAACTAGCCCAAATTCAAGACAAGATGACTCGATTCTTGAAACAGTATCGTAGATAGGGGTTCTATAGGGCTCAACTAGATTTTAGCGTTTTATCTCAGAGAAAGCGAACATTTTTATGATTTAAACGTTACCTCTCTGAGATTTTTATTTTCTTGGAAGAATACTGGGCAGGTATAACATCTTGAAAGATTAGAATTTATTATTAGAATCTTTAATATTACAAACATTAGTAACTATGAACTACAAGAGTAAAGATGAGTAGTGGAGAATAGGTAAATAAAATGATAACTATGAGAGAGATTCTTGAAAAATTTGATGAAAGTTCCAATGATATTAAGTTTTTAGAATTTAATAAAAAAATAACGGATACTATAGAAACACCACAAGAACTGAAGTTTATCTTAGAACATTTTTCTTATATAACTGTTAATGGTTATTTAAAGATTTTGGGGAATGACTCAGAGAATGGATTCATCTATTGTAATGAATTGTTTTCAAAATGTTATAATCCTAATCGTTGTTTGATAGCTTATGATATTTTGGGTGGTCTATTTGCAATAAATATTGAAAAATTAAATTCAATAGAATATTTTGCCCCCGATACATTAGAATGGGAGGATTTGGAGATAGATTATAAGGGATTTTTATATTGGGTGACTACAAATCAGTTAGACCTATTTTATCAAGAACTTATAGTATCAGATTTGTTCGAATTAGATTTATCGCTTGAAACGAATGAAGTTGTTTTGACCTATCCATTTATGTGGTCAATGGAGTACACTCCATCAGGTGCGGTTAGAAAAATAGTTCCTTTTAAAGAATTGTTAGAAATGAATGCTAATTTTTGTAGACAGTTTGGGATATGAAATCGGTGGCTTCAATATAGGAAATGTATGTTAGCAAGAATTATTTTTTACTGATTTGTTCGCATCTGAAGAGAATGTTACTCTTAACTGTTTCTGATAAGGGCTTACATTCGAAAAAGCTGGAAACATTTGCCTTGAGCTATTGACAAAAGTAAAAGAATCAGATAGAATAGTAAAGTATGTTTAGTAACTGATCACTTTATAGCCGGCTAAACGAATACAAAATCTATGAGGAGGTATTCATCGTGAAACGTACTTATCAACCAAGTAAACTTCGTCGTGCGCGCAAACACGGATTCCGTAACCGTATGTCAACTAAAAACGGTCGTCGCGTATTGGCAGCTCGTCGTCGTAAAGGACGCAAAGTTTTGGCTGCATAATCCAAACGAATTCTATCAAAAATCAGTAGGAACTCGAGTCTACTGATTTTTATTTTTGTAAAAAAGTACAAAAAGCTTTATATTTTTGCTTGAATAGTGTATAATATTTCACATACTGTAAAAATGGAGAATAATCATGAAGAAATCAAAAGTTATGCTTTTTGGAGCTATGGCTTTGACAGCAGGTCTAGCTTTAGCAGCGTGTGGATCATCTCAATCAAGTAATGCAGACAAGACTTACTCTTATATCTTTGTCAATAACCCAGATACCTTGGATTATATTACCTCTACCCGAGACTCTACATCTAGTATCACAACCAACTTGATTGATGGTTTGTTGGAAAACGACCAGTATGGCAATCTCATTCCATCTATGGCTGAGTCATGGACTGTGTCAAAAGATGGTTTGACCTACACTTATAAGATCCGTCAGGGGGCTAAATGGTACACTTCTGAAGGAGAAGAGTATGCGGATGTAACCGCTCATGACTTTGTGACTGGTCTTAAGTATGCGGCTGATAAAAAGGCTGAAAACTTGTACTTGGTACAAGACTCTATCAAGGGGCTAGCAGACTATGTTGAAGGGAAATCATCTGATTTTGGAACTGTTGGTGTTAAGGCAGTGGATGATTACACACTCCAATACACCCTCAATCAACCTGAGACTTATTGGAACTCTAAAACAACAGCAAGTATCCTTAGTCCTGTAAACGAAGCTTTCTTGAAGTCTAAGGGAGATGACTTTGGAAGTGTGACGCCATCAAGTATCTTGTCAAATGGTCCTTACTTATTTAAATCATTCACATCCAAATCTTTGATTGAACTTGACAAAAACCCTAACTATTGGGATAAGGACAATGTTAAAATCGAGAAAGTGAAACTCTCTTTCTTTGACGGTTCTGACCAAGACAGCATTGCTAGAGGTTTCTTGGATGGTAATTATACAGATGGCCGTATCTTCCCAACAAGTTCGGTCTTTGCTGAACTTAAGAAGGGCAATGAGGACAAGATTACCTATACACCGCAAAACTCAGTTACTTTCTATTATCTTTTCAACGTGAATCGTCAAAGCTACAAGCAGACGATGAAACAGTCTGATAAGGAAAAGACAGATTCACGCGCAGCTATGCAAAATAAAGATTTCCGTCAGGCTATCAACTTTGCCTTTGACCGTCATGCCTATGCGGCGCAGACAAATGGTGAAGATGGAGCAGACCGTATCTTACGTAACACAGTTACACCAAGTAACTTTGTCCAAGTTGGCGATAAGAACTTCGGTGACATTGTCAATGAGAAAATTGTCAACTACGGCAAAGATTGGGCAAATATCAACCTAAACGATGGTAAGCAAGCCTTCTTGAATCCTGATAAGGCTAAAGAGAAGTTGGCTAAGGCCAAAGAAAGTCTGCAAGCTCAGGGAGTAACTTTCCCAATTCATTTGGATATGCCAGTTGACCAAACTGCTAAACTAGATGTACAACAGGCCGGATCTTTCAAGCAAACAGTAGAAGCAACTCTTGGTAAGGAGAATGTAGTCATCGATGTTATCCAACTTTCTCCAGATGAAAAAGACCAGGCAACCTACTTTGCAGATACAGCGGAACAAAAAGACTACGATATTGACGTCTCAGGATGGGGTGGAGACTACTCAGATCCTAAGACTTACCTAGCCATTCTTGATCCAGAGACAGGTTCTCAGTTGAAAAACATGGGCTTGTCTGAAGGAAAAGACAAGGAAGTAAAGGACAAGATTGGTCTTGCTGACTACAAGAAACTCTTGGATCAGGCTGATGCGGAAATCACAGATACTCAAGCTCGTTATGAAAAATATGCTGACGCCCAAGCTTGGTTGACAGATAGTGCCTTGTTCCTACCAGTTCAAAGTGGCGGAGCCAATCCAATCTTCCGTAAGACAGTACCGTTTACAGGCCCATTCTCATTTGTTGGTCATAAGGGAAATGCGGACAACTACAAATATGTTGAATTGCAAAAAGAGCCAGTAACTGCTAAACAGTACCAAGAACTCTATGAAAAATGGCTGAAAGAAAAAGCTGAGTCAAATAAAAAAGCTCAGGAAGATTTAGCTAACCACATTCAATGATATTCCTAGTCATGCTTTTCAGTTAATACTCTTCGAAAATCTCTTCAAACCACGTCAGCATTGCCTTACCGTATATATGGTTACTGACTTCGTCAGTTTCATCTACAACCTCAAAGCAGTGCTTTGAGCAGCCTGCGGCTAGCTTCCTAGTTTGCTCTTTGATTTTCATTGAGTATAAGCATAGTGGCTGGATTCAGAAAAAGGCCTTACCAGATGCTTTTGATTCTGGTAGGGCCTTTTCTTTATTCTTTTAAGTGATAAGAGTAGCTAGCGACAACGACGTCTTGGTGCCAACGAAGGGCGTATTTGAGTTTGAGACTCATCTGATTGTGCAGGATATTCTGCCAAGGTTTATTAGGGATAAACTGGGGAACGAGGACAGTGACTGTATAGTTCTTTTTCTGTGCTTCCTCAGAAATTCGTTTGACATACTTGACAGTAGGGGTGATGATGTCGCGATAGCTAGTCTTGATATTTTTCAGAGTAATGGTTGGGAAGTAATCGGCAAATTCTTGGAGAATTTCTTGATCTTTTTCTGCTGTTTCCTTGGTAGAAATATGCATGGCTAGGACTTCGTCACCGATACTTTGAGCGTAGTTAATGGCTCCGACACTGACTCGGGTGACATTTCCTACTAGGACCAGAACCAGATTGCCGTCGTAAGTACGTTTTTCGATGCCTTCATAGAGTCGCAGTTGTTGGGCTACTTTTTGGTAATGACTGTGAATTGCCAAGAAGAGTAGGGTGAGTACGAGAATAATCGGGAAGAATGGCCAGATATCACTGAGACGGAAAAAGAGCAAGATTAGTACAATCGCGTAGCAAATGATTGCCCCAATGATATTAGCAAGAGCAGGTTTTAAGAAGTTGGCTCCTTTTACCTTTTTCCAATGACGAATCATTCCAGTCTGAGATAGGGCGAAGGGAACGAAGACTCCGATAGTATAAAGAGGAATCAAGCGTTCAGTATTGCCATTAAAAATGAGAAGAAGAATCATAGCCCCAAAAGCCAGAGTTAAAATTCCATTGGAGTAGCCTAGGCGGTCTCCTTTTTCCATAAAGAGATGGGGCATGTATTTGTTTTTAGCCATATTGTAAGCCAGCATAGGGAAGGCCGAAAAGCCAGTATTTGCAGCTACGGCCAAAATCAGGGCTGTGGAGAATTGGAAGATATAATACCCAAGGTGGCCTAAGAAGGAAGTGCCAAGGATGCCTTGAGCCATCTGTGAAAGAATAGTTTCTCCGTGTTGAGGCATAATCCCCATCCAGTAGTTTAGGAAGGTGATACCAGCAAAAAGAAAACCTAAAATCAGTGACATAATGGTCAAGGTTTGAGCGGCATTCTTTTCTTTGGGAACTTTGAAAAAGGGAACGGCATTTGAAATAGCTTCAACCCCTGTCAGAGAGGCAGAGCCGCTGGTAAAAGCTCTTAGAATGAGAACGATAGACAGGCTCGGAACAGCATGCCCAATAGGTGAAGTTGCCTGATAGCTGAGAGACCCTGTCATTAGTTGAAAGATTCCGTAGAGTAATAGAAAGACAGTACTGATGATAAAGAGATAGACAGGAATCATCAGTGAACTGGCAGATTCTTTTAAGCCCCGTAAGTTCAAGAGCATGAGCAAGCAAACCAGAAAAATGGAAATGTGGAGGTTGTAAGGGTGAAGAGCAGGGAGAGCTGCTGTGATAGCGTCAGCTCCAGATGCAACGGATACCGCTACGGTTAACATATAGTCAACCAGAAGACTGCCTCCAGCGATCAAGCCAAGTTGGGGAGATAGATTTTCTCGAGTAACCATATATGCCCCTCCCCCTTGAGGGTAGGCATGGATGATTTGACGGTAGGAAACGGTCAGACTAGCTAAGAGCAGGAGGACAAAGAGGCCGATAGGAAGGCTCCACCATATAGCTAGAGGAGAGAGACTAGCCAAGACCAGGACTACTTGCTCAGGTCCATAGGCGATGGAGGACAAAGCGTCGCTTGACAACATGGCTAGTGCCTGCATTTTTCCCAGTAGTCCCCCTTCGCCTTCGGTTAAGGACTTAAGAGGACGACCGATAAAGGTCTGTTTTAATTTTGTAAACATAGTTATTTCCTTTGTTGAAAAATTCAATAAGTGTTATTATACTGCTTTGGAAAAAGAGCGTCAAGAGATGATGATGGGTTTTAGAATATTTTTTTCAGATGAGGAGAGAGGTCAGTTTTTTTGCTATAATAGTAGATAGAAAACGAGGTTAGAAGAGATGATTTTTGATACACATACACACTTGAATGTAGAAGAATTTGCAGGTCGTGAGGCAGAAGAAATTGCCTTGGCTGCTGAGATGGGTGTGACACAGATGAATATTGTTGGTTTTGATCAACCGACGATTGAGCGTGCCTTGGAGTTGGTAGATGAGTATGACCAGCTCTATGCGACTATCGGTTGGCATCCGACAGAAGCTGGAACTTACATAGAGGAGATTGAAGACTACTTGCTTGATAAGCTCAAGCATCCCAAGGTTGTTGCTTTAGGTGAAATTGGATTGGACTACCATTGGATGACAGCACCGAAAGAGGTGCAGGAACAGGTTTTTCGCCGTCAGATTCAGCTGTCTAAGGACTTGGATTTGCCTTTTGTTGTCCATACCCGTGATGCGCTGGAAGACACCTATGAGATTATCAAGAGCGAGGGTGTTGGTCCTCGTGGTGGTATCATGCATTCATTTTCAGGAACGCTTGAATGGGCAGAGAAGTTTGTCGCGCTTGGCATGACTATTTCCTTCTCAGGAGTGGTAACTTTCAAGAAGGCAACTGACATCCAAGAAGCAGCTAAAGAGTTACCTTTGGACAAGATTTTGGTGGAAACAGATGCCCCTTACCTAGCTCCTGTTCCTAAACGGGGTCGTGAAAATAAAACAGCCTACACGCGCTATGTAGTGGACTTTATAGCTGACTTGCGTGGGATGACGGCAGAAGAGCTAGCGGTGGTAACAACTGCAAATGCAGAACGAATTTTTGGATTGGACAGCAAGTAATGAAAGAGAAAATTTCCCAAGTTATCGTGGTCGAAGGGCGCGATGATACGGCCAATCTCAAACGCTATTTCGATGTAGAGACCTATGAGACTCGAGGTTCTGCTATCAATGAACAGGATCTAGAGCGGATTCAGCGCCTGCACCAGAGTCATGGAGTCATTGTCTTTACAGACCCAGATTTTAATGGGGAACGGATTCGGCGCATGATTATGACGGTCATTCCAACAGTTCAGCATGCCTTCCTCAAACGAGATGAAGCTGTTCCCAAGTCCAAGACCAAGGGACGTTCCCTGGGAATTGAGCATGCCAGCTATGAAGATTTGAAAACGGCTCTAGCTCAGGTGACAGAACAATTTGAACATGAGAGTCAGTTTGATATCAGTCGTAGCGACTTGATTCGCCTTGGTTTTCTAGCAGGAGCAGATAGTCGTAAGCGACGAGAATATCTAGGAGAAGCTCTCCGAATTGGCTATTCCAACGGCAAGCAACTCCTCAAACGCCTAGAGTTGTTTGGAGTCACCTTGGCAGAAGTGGAAGAAGCTATGAAATCTTATGAGTAGGAAAGATGTAGCCGTTACAATTTTTAAAGTTTCACAGTATTTTTCGAAGTAGGTAGAAGAGGAGGCGTCTGATGTTAATTGGTCAAAAAATCAAAGAGATTCGGATAGAAAAAGGAATTAGTCGTCCAGATTTTTGTGGAAATGAGCAAGAACTGACAGTTCGTCAACTATCGCGAATTGAAAGTGGAGCTTCGCAACCAAGTTTGCCGAAGTTAGACTATATTGCTCGTCGGTTAGGAGTTCCAGCTTATAGCCTTATGCCGGATTTTTCAGCTCTTCCTTCTGCTTATTTAGAATTGAAATACCAGATTTTACGTGAACCAATCTATGGTAAAGAAGAGGAGTACGATAAGAAAGAAGCGTGTTTGGAAGAGATAGAGAACTTGTTTTATGAGCAACTTCCTAGTGAGGAAAAAGTATGGTTTGAAGCTACTAGAGCAACGATAGATGTTATTCGAAGCGGACGACCAGAATATGGGGAAACCGTACTGGACGATTATTTTAAAACAATTTATGATAAGGAATTGTTTTTGATAAATGAATTAGAAGTTATCAACTTATATTTTGCTATAGTGCTTACAAAGATAAAACAAGGTCAAAATCAGATTGAAGAAATTAACAGAATTCATTCGTTTTTAGTTCGTTTGACAAATCATGTAGAATTAATTGCACCAGAATATCTGTTTGCTTTAAGTAACACTTTGTTTTCGGGTCTAGCCTGTTTGGATAATTTGTCGTCTTATGATTCACTAGAAGCTTATATCTTTAGCCTTAATCATATAATGGAAAAAACACAAGATTTCCAGAAGAAACCAATTATATTAATGTTGGAGTGGAAATTATCTCTGATAATAAAGAAAGATTACGTCTCTGCTGAACAGTTCTATCAAAAATCAAAGATATTTGCTGATATAATAGAGAATTCTTATTTAGTTACCATGTTGGAAAAACAATGGCAAGAAGATTTAAAAAAATATTTATAAACATAGTGAAGCAGTGACAAGAATGTCCTTGTTCTAGCATGGAAACAGTTCTAAAGTTCGTCTTTGGGGCTGTTTTTTTAGATATAAGCTAAAAATGACACGAAATGGTTGTATTTTAAGGACATTGATGTCATTGATAGTGTGATAAAGATGGAGTATAATGACTATAAAAGTTCATTTCAGGGTGCTATTTTGACAATTTAGAGAAAAACAAATAATTTTAGAATATCATTTGGTAATATAATAGTATCAACGTTGATAATGGAAAGAGGAGCAAGTAACTCAATAATCTTGCGACAAAATAAGAGGAGGAAACAAAATGAAAAATAAGATTTTAACAAAAACAGCAATTGTTTTAAGTTGCTTTTTAACATTAAGTACTGTTGCTCTCCCATCTGCAACTGCTTTTGCTTCTACATATTCAGTTTCGGATAAAGCAACTCAAGTTTCAAAACGTTCTACGGCAACTAATAGTGAAGGAAAACATATCTACGTAGATAACGGACGTATATTAGAATTTGATAAAGATACTGTTTCGCAAGAGGATATCCAAGCTGCTAAAATGGACAGAGGAAAGTGGTCTTTTTCAGTTACAGCTATTCGAAAAGGTTATAGTAAACTCCCTTCGAATGTTAAAAGATGGATAAATCAATATATAGGATTGAATTCTATATTGAGTACACTAGAACACTTTACTGGTTGGATTGAAGATGGAATCTACCAGGCTTGTAAGCGTGCAGGTATGCCAGATTGGATGGCTTGGACAGTAGCTAAAGCTTTGACCTTGATAGCACTATAGTTTATGAAAAAATTAAAAAAATACCTTCCATTCTTTTTCTGTCTACTATACCTAATACACGGAATACTTGATTTATCAACTTTAAATATTTTAGGTGCAATCTTTAAAATTATAATTAGTACTTTGGGTATAATAGTTACATATCCGTTTTATAAAGAAGGAAACGAATAATTTAAAGAAATAATTCTGTAATCAGTCTTACTTAGTTATTCTCATAGTAGTAGGAATAATCCGTGTTTACCATCTGCGAGTAATAAATAATAATCCTTAAAAAAGTCTCTGACAACTAGTGATTGATTTTTCTCGGATTAGTTTCACACAATTGTTTATACGAATGATTGGAGATTATGTTAAATTTACTTTGTGGTATTTTGCAATCAGAGTACATCAAATAGGCACCTTTTTATGTGTCCTTCGTTTTACAATAGGGTAAGAATATTTATAAACATAGCGAAGTAATGACAAAAATGTCCTTGTTATCGTATCAAAACAGCTCTAAAGTTCGTCTTTAGAACTGTTTTTTTAGATATAAGCCAAAAATAATATGAAATAGTTAGATTTTAATGACATTGACGTCCTTGATAGTGTGATAAAGATGGAGTATAATGACTATAAAAGTTCATTTCAGGGTGCTATTTTGATAATTTAGAGAAAAACAAATAATTTTAGAATATCATTTAGTAATATAATAGTATCAACGTTGATAATGGAAAGAGGAGCAAATAACTCAACAATCTTGTAATCAAAAATAGAGGAGTATCAATATGAAACAAACAGTTAAAAAATTAGCCCTTGTATCGAGCATTGCAGCAACATTAGGTGGAAGTGTAGCAGTAGTATCGGCCGCGGTTAAGTATCCAGATGGTGGTGTCTGGACGTATGGTTCAGGTGACGGAGGTGCTTACTCAAACTACTATCACTCTTCAGAATATCATAGCTCAACAGTTGTTAGTAGAAAAACTGGTTCATCTGATAAGGGATATGCTAATGCAGGGGGAACATCTCGAGCTTGGATTCGTACTGCGTGGGCCGAGCAAGTAAGTTTCTATTATAATTATTAAAAATTACACACGAGAAAGTAAAAATATTTCTGGGTGAATTGATAACGATGCTTTACTTGGTCATCTTCTCACTAAGTGACCAAGTAACTTTTTGGAGGAAATGATGAAACGTTTATTTATTTTGATTTCAATGGTATTGGTATCGCTTTATATGGTGATAACTTCCGTTGACCATCGAGAAGAGATTTTATTTGGTAACTATCCCTCTGTTGATGTGACAGGAATGGTGATAAATCAACCAGTAGCTGGTCGTGAAGAGGTGACAGAGGCTTTGAGTCACTTGGCGGTAGAGCATAATAGTCTCATCGCCCGTCGGATCGTTGAGCCAAATGAAGCTGGAGAAACACGCTTTACCTATGCCACTTATGGTCAGGGAGAGCTTCCAGCAGGTCTGACCATTTCCTCCAAGGAGAGTGCAGAAACGAGTGATTTATTAGGGTCTTACTTGATTGTGTCAGGAAGTTTGGATGGAGTGAGTTTACAGACCACCTTGAAAGAACTTGGCTATCAAGGATTTGTTTCGAATGGAGAAGATCCATTTTCGATAGTCTTACTATTGACTGTCACCCCTATGGTGCTACTGAGTTTAGCTATTTTTCTGCTGACCTTTATGAGTTTGACTCTGATTTATCGGATAAAATCCCTCCGTCAAGCAGGGATTCGTTTAATAGCTGGTGAGAGCTTGTTTGGGGTTGCTCTCAGACCAGTATTAGAAGATATGAGACAGCTTATCTTCTCGGTGCTGGTATCCAGTTTTTTGGGATTGGGGGTTCTCTGGTATCAAGGTGCCTTGTTTATGGCAACGGTGCAACTGGTCATCATTGGTCTTTTGCTTTATGGATTGGCCTTGGTAGGGATTTCTACCTTATTAAGTGTCGTGTATCTACTTGGTTTACAGGAAAATAGTCTGGTGGATCTATTGAAAGGGAAACTCCCTCTCAAACGGATGATGACATTGATGATGGTGGGGCAACTCTTGGCCGTGCTGGTGGTCGGCTCGAGTGCGACTGCTCTCCTACCCCACTACCGTGAAATGCAGGAGATGGAGAGAGCTAGCGATAAATGGAGTCAGTCCTCAGATCGTTACCGTCTATCCTTTGGTTGGTCTAGTGCATTTGCCGATGAAGAAGGAATGCGTAAGGATAATCGTGAGTGGCAGACATTTACTGAAGAACGGTTAGCCAATACAGACTCTTTTTATATCATGAGCAATGTTGACAAATTCTCAAATGGCGCAGAAGTGGACCTAGATGGCAATCGTCTCAGTGACTATACACCGTCAGGGAATGTCATCTATGTCTCACCGCGCTATCTGATAGAAGAAAAGATTACCGTTTCTTCAGAGTTTATGGACAAGATGCAAAACTTGTCTGAGGGAGAGTTTGGGCTGATCTTACCTGAGAGCTTGCGAGAGCAGTCTGCCTACTATCAAGGATTATTTACAGATTACCTGCAAAATTTTTCATCTGAAAGTGTAGAGGCGACGAGTCAGAAACACTACCTCCCACAGGTAAGGCTAGCTTTTACAGAAACAGGACAGGAACGCTTCCTCTATAACGATGGGTACAAGACGACACGCCAGTACCTAAAAGATCCGATTATTGTAGTTTTAACGCCGCAAGCGACTGGAACAAGACCTGTTGCAGGGATGTTATGGGGAACTACGGCTAATAGTGCCTTGAAACTAGATCGATATGGAGACAGCATCACAGCTCTAAAAGAGCAAGGTCTGTATCACAAGGTTTCTTACTTGGTAAAAAGCCAGCTATTTTTTGCCAAGGTACTCAATGACAAACGGATGGAGTTTTACTCTCTCCTTATTGGGACGATTTTGACCCTGTCTACGGCTATCTTGTTATTTGATTCCATGAATCTTCTCTATTTTGAGCAGTTTAGACGGGAGATCATGATTAAACGTCTTTCTGGTATGACAATCTATGAGCTTCATGGCAAGTATTTACTGGCGCAAGGAGGAGTTCTCTTGCTTGGCCTAGTCCTATCTAGTGTTTTGACAGGAGATAGCTTGATTAGCGCTTTAGTTGTAGCTTTATTTACTCTTAACGCCCTCTTGATTTTAGTAAGGCAGGATAAAAAAGAAGAAGCTGGTAGTATGGCAGTATTGAAAGGAAAATAAGATGATTGATATTCAAGGATTGGAAAAGAAGTTTAATGACCGCGCGATTTTCTCTGGTTTAAATCTCAAGCTGGAGAAGGGCAAGGTTTATGCCTTAATCGGAAAGAGTGGAAGCGGAAAGACGACTTTACTTAATATCTTAGGAAAGCTAGAAAAGATAGATGGTGGAAGGGTTCTCTATCAGGGGAAAGATTTAAAAACCATTCCCACTCGTGAGTATTTTCGAGACCAGATGGGCTATCTCTTTCAAAATTTTGGCCTTTTAGAAAACCAATCAATCAAAGAGAATTTGGATTTGGGCTTTGTTGGTCAAAAAATCTCAAAAGTAGAACGTTTGGAAAGGCAAGTGGAGGCTTTAGAAAAGGTTAATCTAGGGTATTTGGATCTAGAACAAAAAATTTATACTTTATCTGGGGGAGAGGCCCAACGAGTTGCCCTTGCTAAGACTATTTTGAAAAATCCACCCTTGATTTTAGCGGATGAGCCAACAGCAGCTCTTGATACTGAAAATTCAGAGGAGGTTATGAATCTCTTGGTGGATTTGAAAGATGAAAATCGAATGATCATCATTGCGACCCATAATCCCCTAGTCTGGAATAAGGCCGATGAAATCATTGATATGAGGGAGCTTGCTCATGTGTGAAAAAATTCGTATTCGCAGGGTATCTGATTATCCTAGTGCCAGAGGTGGTTTAGAAGATATTCTCATCATGGAAAATATGACCAATCATCTCCTTTTGGTTCAAATCCGAGTGAATGGGTATTTGCTTGATTTTGCTAGCATTGAAGGGCAAAGGCAAAAGCATTATCGTTTGAAAAATTTACCTCAAACGGTTGAACTGACAGTGGACGATGTGGAGGAGGATGTAGATTTGACCCTACCTGAAAATCGAAGTTATCAAGAAGCTGATTTTTTTGAACGGATGTTTCGAGAGAAACGATAAATCCACCTTTAAAGATTTTCAAGACTATCTTTCTTCATGAGGAAAGATAGTTTTTTGACATGATTTTCACCCCCAAAATACAAGGGGAATGTGTTACAATAGAAGTAATAGATAATAGAAAAGAGAATAGATGAGAATTGCAGATTATAGCGTGACTAAGGCAGTGCTGGAGCGTCACGGTTTTACCTTTAAAAAGTCCTTCGGGCAAAATTTCCTGACGGATACCAATATCCTACAAAAAATCGTGGATACGGCTGAGATTGATGACCAGGTTAATGTTATCGAAATCGGGCCAGGGATTGGTGCCTTGACGGAGTTTTTGGCTGAGCGTGCAGCAGAAGTCATGGCCTTTGAGATCGACCACCGTTTGGTACCGATTTTGGCAGATACCTTGCGTGATTTTGACAATGTGACCGTGGTTAACGAGGACATTCTCAAGGTTGATTTGGCGCAACATATCCAGAATTTTAAAAATCCTGACCTGCCCATCAAGGTAGTGGCTAACTTGCCCTACTACATCACGACGCCCATTCTCATGCACTTGATTGAAAGTGGTATTCCTTTTAGTGAGTTTGTGGTCATGATGCAAAAGGAAGTGGCGGACCGCATTTCCGCTCAACCGAATACCAAGGCTTATGGTAGCTTGTCGATTGCGGTTCAGTACTACATGACTGCCAAGGTTGCCTTCATCGTACCTCGTACGGTATTTGTGCCAGCGCCAAACGTGGACTCTGCTATTTTGAAAATGGTACGTCGTCCAGAACCAGCCGTAGCAGTAGAAGATGAGAACTTCTTCTTTAAGATTTCCAAGGCTAGTTTTACCCATCGCCGCAAGACCTTGTGGAATAACTTGACAGGTTACTTTGGTAAGACTGAAGAGGTCAAGGACAAACTGACCAAAGCTCTAGACCAAGCAGGCTTATCACCAAGTGTGCGTGGGGAAGCTCTCAGTTTGGAAGAGTTTGCCAGCCTAGCAGATGCACTTAAAGGACAAGGACTTTAAAATGCAGGGACAAATCATTAAAGCCTTGGCGGGGTTCTACTATGTAGAGAGTGATGGTCAGGTTTATCAAACACGAGCGCGTGGAAATTTCCGTAAAAAAGGGCATACACCCTATGTTGGGGACTGGGTAGATTTCTCTGCCGAGGAAAATTCAGAAGGCTATATTCTCAAGATTCACGAACGGAAAAACAGTCTGGTCCGTCCGCCCATTGTCAATATTGATCAAGCTGTAGTAATCATGTCTGTCAAAGAACCTGATTTTAACAGCAATTTGCTGGATCGCTTCTTGGTTCTTTTGGAGCACAAGGACATCCATCCCATCGTCTATATTTCTAAAATGGATTTGTTGGAAGATAGAGGAGAACTGGATTTTTATGAACAGGCTTATAGTGACATCGGCTATGACTTTGTGACCAGTAAAGAGGAACTCCTGCCTTTGTTAACAGGAAAGGTTACGGTCTTTATGGGGCAGACAGGTGTTGGGAAGTCAACTCTTCTCAATAAAATCGCACCAGACCTTAATCTTGAAACAGGAGAAATTTCAGACAGTCTGGGTCGCGGGCGCCACACCACTCGAGCTGTTAGTTTTTACAACCTCAATGGGGGTAAAATCGCAGATACACCAGGATTTTCATCGCTGGATTATGAAGTGTCAACGGCTGAAGACCTCAATCAGGCCTTTCCAGAGATTGCTACTGTTAGCCGAGATTGTAAGTTCCGTACTTGTACCCATACCCATGAGCCGTTCTGTGCAGTTAAGCCTGCTGTAGAAGAGGGTACCATTGCGTCCTTCCGTTTTGACAACTACCTGCAATTCCTTAGCGAAATTGAAAATCGTAGAGAAACCTATAAAAAAGTCAGCAAAAAAATTCCAAAATAAGGAGAAACCTATGTCTCAATACAAGATTGCTCCGTCAATTCTGGCAGCAGATTATGCCAACTTTGAACGTGAAATCAAACGTCTAGAAGCAACTGGGGCAGAATATGCCCATATCGATATCATGGATGGTCACTTTGTACCACAAATCAGTTTTGGTGCAGGTGTGGTCGAAGCTCTTCGCCCTCATAGTAAGATGGTTTTCGATTGCCACTTGATGGTGTCAAACCCTGAGCATCATTTAGAAGATTTTGCGCGTGCAGGTGCAGATATCATCAGCATCCATGTGGAAGCAACGCCTCATATTCATGGTGCCCTCCAAAAAATACGTTCACTCGGAGTTAAGCCTTCAGTCGTTATCAATCCTGGCACACCAGTTGAAGCCATCAAGCACGTGCTTCATCTAGTTGACCAAGTTTTAGTCATGACAGTTAACCCAGGTTTTGGTGGACAAGCCTTTCTACCAGAGACCATGGATAAGATTCGTGAGTTGGTTGCACTTCGTAAGGAAAAAGGTTTGAACTTTGAAATCGAAGTGGATGGTGGGATTGATGATAAAACGATTGCTCAAGCTAAAGAAGCTGGTGCGACCGTTTTTGTAGCGGGTTCCTATGTCTTTAAGGGAGAAGTCAATGAGCGAGTACAAACTCTCAGAAAACAACTGGACTAAGGTTGCCGTTTTTGGAGGCGGAGACCGCGGTCATTATCGGACAGATTTTGATGCTTTTGTCGGTGTGGATCGAGGTTCGCTCTGGGTCTTGGAAGAAGATTTGCCTCTTGCTCTAGCAGTCGGAGATTTTGATTCTGTGACGGAAGAAGAGCGACAGGTGATTCAAAAACGTGCCCAGCATTTTGTTCAAGCCCGACCAGAAAAGGATGATACAGATCTGGAATTGGCTCTCTTGACCATCTTTGAACAAAATCCTCAGGCTCAGGTTACTATTTTCGGTGCTTTGGGTGGTCGTATTGACCATATGTTGGCCAATGTCTTTCTGCCTAGTAATCCTAAGTTGGCACCCTATATGCGTCAAATAGAAATTGAGGATGAGCAAAATTTGATTGCCTATTGTCCAGAAGGGATCAGTCAGCTACATCCCCGCTCGGACTATGACTATCTAGCCTTTATGCCGGTTCGGGATAGCCAGCTGACCATTCTCGGAGCTAAGTATGAGTTGACAGAGGAAAATTTTTTCTTTAAAAAAGTGTACGCTTCTAACGAATATATAGATAGGGAAGTGTCAGTGACTTGCCCAGATGGCTATGTGGTCGTGTTGCATAGCAAGGACAGGAGGTAGGATGGAAAGTTTACTTGTTCTATTATTGCTTGCCAACCTAGCTGGATTCTTTCTGATTTGGCAAAGGCAGGATAAGCAGGAAAAACATCTCAGTAAGAGCTTGGAGGATCAGGCAGATCATTTGTCAGACCAGTTGGATTATCGCTTTGAACAAGCCAGACAAGCCAGTCAGTTAGATCAAAAAGACTTGGAAGTGGCTGTCAGCGACCGTTTGCAGGAAGTGCGAATCGAATTGCACCAAGGTCTAACTCAAGTCCGTCAAGAAATGACAGATAATCTCTTGCAAACCAGAGACAAGACCGACCAACGTCTTCAAGCCCTGCAGGAATCAAATGAGCAACGTTTGGAACAAATGCGCCAGACAGTCGAGGAAAAGTTAGAAAAGACCTTACAGACGCGCTTACAAGCTTCCTTTGAGACAGTTTCCAAACAACTGGAGTCTGTCAATCGTGGCCTTGGAGAAATGCAGACAGTTGCCCGTGATGTTGGAGCTCTTAACAAGGTTCTCTCTGGCACCAAGACACGAGGAATTCTGGGGGAATTGCAACTGGGGCAAATCATCGAAGACATCATGACCCCTGCCCAGTATGAACGAGAATACGCAACGGTTGAAAACTCTAGTGAACGAGTGGAGTATGCCATCAAGTTGCCCGGACAAGGCGACCAGGAATATGTCTATCTACCGATTGACTCCAAGTTTCCACTGGCAGATTATTACCGCTTGGAAGAAGCCTATGAAGCAGGTGACAAGGACGAAATCGAACGCTGTCGCAAGTCACTCTTAGCAAGCGTCAAGCGCTTTGCCAAGGATATCAAGAGCAAGTACATAGCACCGCCTCGGACGACCAATTTTGGAGTTTTGTTTGTTCCGACAGAAGGTCTCTACTCAGAAATTGTCCGTAATCCTGTCTTCTTTGATGATTTGAGACGGGAGGAACAGATTATTGTCGCAGGTCCAAGTACCTTGTCAGCTCTCCTCAATTCCCTATCAGTTGGCTTCAAAACCCTCAATATCCAAAAGAGTGCCGACCATATCAGCAAGACTCTTGCTAGCGTCAAGACTGAGTTTGGTAAGTTTGGTGGTATTCTGGTCAAGGCACAAAAACACCTCCAACATGCCTCTGGCAATATTGAGGAATTATTAAACCGTCGTACCACTGCTATCGAGCGGACGCTCCGTCACATTGAGTTGTCAGAAGGTGAGCCTGCGCTTGATCTACTCCATTTCCAAGAAAATGAGGAAGAATATGAAGATTAGTCACATGAAAAAAGATGAGCTGTTTGAAGGCTTTTACCTAATCAAATCAGCTGACCTGAGGCAAACTAGAGCTGGGAAAAACTACCTAGCCTTTACCTTCCAAGATGATAGTGGCGAGATTGAAGGGAAACTCTGGGATGCCCAACCTCATAATGTTGAGGCCTTTACCGCAGGTAAGGTTGTCCACATGAAAGGACGCCGAGAAGTTTATAACAACACCCCTCAGGTTAACCAAATTACTCTCCGTCTGCCTCAACCTGGTGAACCCAATGACCCAGCTGATTTCAAGGTCAAGTCACCAGTTGATGTCAAGGAAATCCGTGACTACATGTCGCAAATGATTTTTAAAATTGAAAATCCTGTTTGGCAACGGATTGTCCGAAAGCTCTACACCAAGTATGATAAGGAATTTTACTCCTATCCAGCTGCCAAGACTAATCACCATGCCTTTGAAACGGGTTTGGCTTATCATACGGCGACCATGGTGCGTTTGGCAGATGCTATTAGCGAAGTCTATCCTCAGCTCAATAAGAACCTGCTCTATGCAGGGATTATGCTGCATGACTTGGCTAAGGTCATTGAATTGACGGGGCCAGACCAGACTGAGTATACAGTGCGAGGCAATCTTCTTGGACATATCGCTCTGATTGATAGTGAAATTACCAAGACAGTGATGGAACTCGGCATCGATGATACCAAGGAAGAAGTCGTTTTGCTTCGTCACGTTATCCTCAGTCACCACGGCTTACTTGAGTATGGAAGTCCAGTCCGTCCACGTATTATGGAAGCAGAGATTATCCATATGATTGACAATCTGGATGCAAGCATGATGATGATGTCAACAGCTCTGGCTTTGGTAGATAAAGGAGAGATGACCAATAAAATTTTCGCTATGGACAATCGTTCCTTCTATAAACCAGATTTAGATTAATAATTTAAGAAAAATGAGCATTTTTTAGGATAAGAATGTTCGTTTTTTTATGTGAATATGGTATAATAGATAAAATATCAAAATTAAATGAAGTGGGAAATAGAAATGAAATTAAGAAGAAGTGATCGGATGGTTGTCATTTCCAACTATTTGATTAATAATCCTTATAAACTAACTAGTCTCAATACTTTTGCTGAAAAGTATGAATCTGCTAAATCATCCATCTCAGAAGATATTGTCATTATCAAACGCGCCTTTGAAGAAATCGAAATCGGCCACATCCAGACAGTGACTGGGGCTGGTGGAGGTGTCATCTTTACACCATCAATCTCAAACCATGATGCTAAGGAAATGGTTGAAGACTTGCGTGCCAAGTTGTCAGAAAGCGATCGTATCTTGCCAGGTGGCTATATCTACCTGTCCGATTTACTTAGCACACCAGCTATCTTGAAAAATATTGGTCGCATTATTGCCAAGAGCTTTATGGACCAAAAAATTGATGCGGTTATGACCGTAGCGACTAAGGGGGTGCCACTTGCAAATGCAGTTGCCAATGTTCTCAATGTTCCCTTTGTCATTGTGCGCCGTGACCTGAAAATTACCGAAGGTTCAACTGTCAGCGTCAACTATGTATCAGGTTCAAGTGGTGATCGCATTGAGAAAATGTTCCTTTCAAAACGTAGTCTCAAGGCAGGAAGCCGTGTCTTGATTGTGGATGACTTCTTGAAAGGCGGCGGAACGGTCAACGGGATGATCAGCCTCTTGCGTGAGTTCGATTCAGAATTAGCAGGTGTAGCCGTCTTTGCGGATAATGCCCAAGAAGAACGTGAAAAGCAGTTTGATTACAAGTCACTCTTGAAGGTAACCAATATTGATGTCAAGAACCAAGCCATCGATGTTGAGGTTGGTAATATCTTTGACGAAGATAAATAAGAGATAGAACTAAAGGTTGGAACGATTGTCCCAGCCTTTCTTTGCAAATAGAATAGAAGGAAACTTATGAAAACACCATTTATCAATAAAGAAGACTTAGAAAAGATTGTTGCTGAGTTCCCGACACCTTTTCACTTGTATGATGAGAAGGGGATTCGTGAGAAGGCAAGAGCCGTCAACAAAGCCTTTTCGTGGAACAAGGGCTTTAAGGAATATTTTGCAGTTAAGGCTACTCCAACACCAGCTATCTTGAAAATCCTTCAAGAGGAAGGTTGTGGTGTGGACTGCTCTAGTTATGTAGAGCTTTTGATGAGCCATAAACTGGATTTTCCAGGTTCTGAGATCATGTTCTCTTCAAACAACACGCCAGATAAGGAATACGCCTATGCACGTAAATTGGGTGCGACCATTAACTTGGATGCCTTTGAAGATATTGAACATCTAGAGCGTGCAGCAGGCATTCCAGAAATCATCTCATGTCGTTACAATCCTGGAGGTGTTTTTGAGCTAGGGACAGACATCATGGACAATCCTGGAGAAGCCAAGTTTGGCATGACCAAGGACCAGCTCTTTGAAGCTTTTGCCATCTTGAAGGAAAAAGGAGCTAAGACCTTTGGGATCCACTCCTTCCTAGCGTCCAATACCGTCACCCATCTCTATTATCCAGAGTTGGCTCGTCAGCTTTTTGAATTGGCTGTTGAAATCAAGGAAAAGTTGGGCATTTCGCTAGACTTTATCAATCTTTCTGGCGGTATTGGTGTCAACTATCGTCCTGAGCAGGAGCCAAATGATATTGCCTTGATTGGTGAGGGAGTTCGTAAGGTATATGAAGAGGTCCTTACGCCAGCAGGTCTTGGTCAGGTCAAGATTTTTACTGAATTGGGTCGTTTTATGCTCGCCCCTCACGGTGCTTTGGTCACAAGAGTTACCCATAAGAAGGAAACCTACCGTACCTATCTCGGTGTGGATGCATCAGCAGTCAACCTTATGCGTCCAGCCATGTACGGAGCCTACCACCATATTACTAATGTGACCCATCCAGATGGACCAGCTGAAGTGGTAGATGTGGTTGGTTCACTTTGTGAAAACAATGATAAATTTGCAGTGAATCGCGAACTGCCTCATACAGAAATCGGTGATTTGCTGATAATTCATGATACAGGTGCCCACGGTTTTTCAATGGGCTACCAGTACAACGCCAAACTTCGCTCTGCGGAAATCCTTTATACTGAAGAAGGCAAAGCCCGTCAAATCCGCCGTGCAGAGCGCCCTGAGGACTATTTTGCAACCTTGTATGGTTTTGATTTTGAAGAATAAAATGATAATTAATTGAAAATGAAATTGAAAAACAGATTGCTTTCTAAAAAATAGGCAAAAATCTTGTTTTTCCTTCAAGTCATGATATAATAAAACTATAAAACGTTTTCAAGGAAGGTAACGATATGTCTGAAGAAACAATTGATTATGGACAAGTGACAGGAATGGTGCATTCAACGGAGAGCTTTGGTTCCGTAGACGGACCTGGTATTCGCTTTATTGTCTTTTTGCAGGGCTGTCACATGCGTTGCCAGTATTGCCACAACCCGGACACTTGGGCGATGGAGTCCAACAAATCACGTGAACGGACGGTAGATGATGTCTTGACAGAGGCCTTGCGCTACCGCGGTTTCTGGGGGAATAAGGGTGGGATTACAGTCAGTGGGGGAGAAGCCCTCTTGCAGATTGATTTCTTGATTGCCCTCTTTACCAAGGCCAAAGAACATGGAATCCACTGTACCTTGGATACCTGTGCACTGCCTTTCCGTAATAAACCACGTTACCTTGAGAAGTTTGACAAACTCATGGCTGTCACTGACTTGGTTCTCTTAGATATCAAGGAAATCAACGAAGAACAGCACAAGATTGTTACTAGCCAAACCAATAAAAATATCTTGGCTTGTGCCCAGTATCTATCAGATATTGGAAAACCTGTCTGGATTCGCCACGTGCTAGTTCCGGGATTGACAGATAGAGATGATGACTTGATTGAACTTGGTAAGTTCGTCAAGACCCTCAAAAATGTTGATAAGTTTGAAATTCTGCCTTATCACACTATGGGTGAGTTCAAATGGCGTGAACTGGGAATCCCATATTCACTCGAAGGGGTTAAACCACCAACAGCAGACCGCGTCAAGAACGCTAAAAAACTCATGGATACCGAAAGTTACCAAGACTATATGAAACGTGTACATGGATAAAAAGAAGCCTGATGGAAACATCGGGCTTTTAAGTTTATATAAATATATATAATTAAATAAAACAAAATTTTATACTCTTCGAAAATCTCTTCAAACCGCGTCAGCTTTATCTGCAACCTCAAAGCAGTGCTTTGAGCAACCTACGGCTAGCTTCCTAGTTTGCTCTTTGATTTTCATTGACTATAAATCTTTTTTACTCTCTAAATTCTGAAAAAAATCCGAAAAAGAATGTGTAAGATATAGTTACTTTTAGAAATATTAAATAGAATAGGAGAACATCATGGAACAAAGTATTACCATTAAAAATTTATGTAAGTCGTATGGCCAAACTCAAATTTTAAAAGATATTTCTTTTGAAGCAAAAGCAGGTAGAGTGACTGCTTTCCTGGGTCCAAATGGAGCTGGTAAAAGTTCAACCTTACGTATTTTATTAGGATTAGACAAAGCAACATCTGGACTTACCAAAATTGGAGATCAAACTTATAAGGAATTAAAATTTCCTCTAAAGACTGTAGGAGCTTCATTTGACAGTGTCGGTGCTCCTGATGATCGGACTGTTTATCAACATTTGAAAATTGTTGCTGCTAGTAATGGGATATCCAGTCAGCGAATTGAGCAAGTTTTGGATATGGTGGATATTAGTCATAAGAAAAAATCTAAAATTGGGAAATTATCATTAGGAGAAGGACAACGCTTGGGAATTGCAACAGCTCTATTAGGAAATCCTCAATATCTGATATTGGATGAACCGACTAATGGGTTGGATCCAAGAGGAATTCGGTGGTTTAGAGAGTTTATAAAAAAACAAGCTCAAGAAGGGAAGACTGTCTTGCTATCATCTCATATATTATCGGAAGTGGAGGCAGTAACAGATGATGTAGTTATCATAAATAAAGGAAAAGTTCTTATAAAAGGGACTTTACAAGAAGTGATGAAAAATCTTTCTTCACTAGAGGAAGTCTTCTTTAGTTTAACAGAGGGAGGAAAGTGACATGGCACTTATTTACTCTCTTCATTCTGAAATGTTGAAATTGCTTTATAGGAGAGCTACTCATGTTGTACTATTCTTGATACTGGTATTTCAAACGTTTTTAGCAAATATTGGTGCTTCTCAAATTGTTTCAGTTGGTATCCATGCTACACCAGAGACAAATCCAGAATTAGCAGAAGCTATACCTCCTATTGAATTTTTAGGTTTTGATGTCACTTTATTTGGTGTTTTTATTATGATTATCCTAGGCTCAATTTACGGAGCCGAGGAGTATAAATGCTCTGCTATTCGTACAAGCCTCCTCTCTATTACAAATCGAGGTACTTTCCTAGTTTCAAAAACATTAGTTTGGCTTGTATTTTCTTTTTTCATTTCCTTTCTATCAATATTCCTTACGATTAACATGACACATTATGTTTTAGGACAAGATGGTTTATTGCTTTTTTCACTAAATGGAACAGTTTGGTTCTATATATTTTTAGCCAGTATAGCTTGGACTTTGTTGGGACTGCTAGCCTATATTATGGCTTTGACATTTAAAACAGCCATTGTTCCTCTATTATTTTTGCTTCCCCAAGTCTACAATTTGGGAACATTCTTAGCAAACTATATATCGGTTGCAAAATTTTTTCCAGTTGCATTGGGGCAAGGATTGATTGCTACATCTCCTCAAATTTTAGAGCATAATAGTTTACAACATATTTTATTTTTACTTTGTTGGAACTTTTCATTCTTGGCTTTAGCAATTTACCGCTTACTTAAATCAGATATTGGAGGAGGTGAATAGGTTGAAAGAGCAACTTAAAAGTGAGTATCTAAAGTTTACGATGAATCCTTGGCACTGGTTGATTATAGGTGCTCTATTACTGTGTGTTCCGGCGATGGTTATTTTTTTAAATAGTAAGCCAGACCAGTTGACCCTACAGTTTGTTTTGGAACAGCTACTGCAAAGTCTCTATTTAGGACAGGCAGGTTTCGTTAGTCTAGCGGTTCTATTTATAGGTCAAGAATTTACAGGTTCTAGTCTTCGTACCAGTTTTCTTACCTGTCCAAATCGTTTAAAATTTATAATATGTAAACTAGCTATTGTATTATGTATAGAAATTGTATTATTGGTCGCTGTAATATCATTATGCATACTAATCGCGCAAGGATACTACAATATCAATCTTTTGAGTAATATTAAACATGTTCTAACAATTCTATTTCCAGCTTGTATTTCTATTCTAACCTTCTCTCTTTTAAGTGGTATTTTTGTATTTATTTCCCAGTCTTTTATCTTAATTTTGGGAATCAGTTTATCCCTTTTATTGGGCTTGGGACAAATGTTACTACAATTCAGTTCTTTTTTTAGAAATTTACCATTACTGGCTAGTATGAATTGTTTTTATACCTATCCATTGTCTCTTTATTATCCAGTGTGGCAAGGCTTAGGGATACAAATAGTTTGGTTATTAATTGTTTTTCTATTTGCTACATTGATACTTATAGGAAGAAATGTAGGCTAAAGACAAGGGATATCCTGTCTTTTTCTCAGTTAGTGCTATAATATATTCAGGAGGGTGAGTTATGGCTTATAAAATTTTGGTTGTAGATGATGATCTTGCTATTCTTCGCCTAATAAAAAAAGTACTAGAATATGAAAAATATGAAGTAGTCATACGAAATAAGATAGAAGAGATTGATCTTTGTGATTTCACAGGATTTGACTTGATTTTATTAGATATTATGATGCCTGTTAGTGGTTTAGAAATCTGTCAGATGATTCGCGAGCAGATAACTGTTCCTATCTGTTTTATAACTGCCAAGGATATGGATGAAGATTTAGTAGCTGGAATCAATGCAGGTGCTGATGATTATATTATGAAGCCCTTTAGTATGCAAGAATTGTTAGCACGTGTTAAAATGCACTTGCGTCGTGAAGAACGGACTAAAGGAAATGTTCATCAAATTAAGATTGGGAAGCTTATACTATATACGGATAGTAAGGAACTATTTGTGAACGATGATAAGATTGCCTTGACAAGGAGGGAATTCGACATAGTGAATCTTTTGGCAAGCAACCCAAGTAAAATATATTCTATTGAGGAAATTTATAATTATCTATATCCACAAAGTTCAGAAGCTCTTTTACGTTCGGTTTCAGAGTACATTTATCAAATTCGTCAAAAGCTGAAACCTTATCAATTAAATCCAATTAAAACCTTATACGGTGGAGGATATCAATGGGTAGAATCAAAAGTTTTAGACAATTAATTCGAGAAACCTGTTGGAGAATTATTTGGCAGTTTAGTCTTGGCTTACTAATGGCCTATCTTATTCCCTTAGCTTCAGTATCTATACAAATAAACGAAGATGGGAAACCTTTAAACAATAGTGGTGTTCTATCAATTTTTTTCAATGTGTCATCATGGATATATATTTGTGTTTTATTGATTATTCTAATAAGTTATCACATTGGAAAATTGTTGAAAAAACTGAGTTATGAAATGACTTTGATTTATGAAAATAGTATGTGGTTGAAGAAGGAATGTACAGAATGTTTAACGGTTAAAGAATTTCGCGAGACAGGAAATCGGATTATTGTGATGCAAGATAGAATTCGACAATTAATAGTTAATGAGAAACAGCAGAAGGAAGATTTAATGTTTCAGGTTTCAGCAGCTTCTCATGATTTAAAAACTCCCTTAACCATTATTAGGGGAAATGTGGAATTTCTGCAGACGATAACTGAAAACGACCAATCTCAAGAATGCTTAGCAGATATAGAAAGAGCTAGTCAACAGTTACTAGATTATTTCAATCAATTGATTCACTATTCTAAAACCTATTATGATGATGAGACAGGTTGGACGGAGTATTCCTCTTCAGATTTTATCAATGAATTAGAGAAAGAAGTCTCTTTTTTGATAAAAAATCAGATGAAGTTTTCTTTTGAACAAAATGTGAAAGGAACTGAAAACTATTATATAAATCCATCTCTTCTGATTCGTGCCATACAAAATATTTTAACAAATGCTTTGGAATACGCTGATAAACAGAATCCTAAAATTAACATTAGGGTAGAGCAAGAGGCGAAAGAATTGAAAATAGGTATATGGAATAATGGTTCGGAGTTTCCAGATGAAGTTTTAAATAATTTTGGAAAGCTCTTTTATCGTATGGATAAAGCTAGATCGTATAAAGAGCAACATTATGGTATTGGACTAAGTTTTGTATGTAGAGTTGCAAAACTACACAAAGGCCGAGTTGAGCTTAGAAATAGAGACGAGGGAGCAGAAGTTTTAATAACTGTGAATTGTATTAAATCATAGTGAGTTACTTGTTAATTTATGATTGAATCGTTTTTATATGTGAACTTTTAAACTATTTAACGTTTTTGACTAGTATAAGATGTAACGGTAGATAATAAAAACGAATGATGATATCTAGTTGATGAAAACTATTTATCATTCATTCGTTTTTTAATTATTGGATAATTTACGTAGCTTTATCTCGAACGTTGTTTTCCAGCGTTGCGATTTTTGTGTTTTTTCTTGCTTGTAATAGCAGTTGGTTGTTCAGGGGTAACGTCTTTTCGTCCACTTGGTGTAGAGAAAGCATTTGCTTTTGGTGGGTTCTTTGCCAGTTCTTCACGGACTTTTTTGCGAAGTTTTGGACGAACGATATAGTTGACGATAAACTGTTGGAGAATCATCATGAAACCACCGACAACCCAGTAAAGTGTGACACTGGCTGGTGAAATGAGGGAGAAGACAACAATCGTGATTGGGCTCACGTAAGCCATTTTCTTGATTTGTTCTCTTTGCGTTTCGTCTTCTACTCCGTGAAGTGAAAGGAGCGATTGAAGATAGTAAAGGACACCTGCGCAGGCAACCAAAATCATACTTGGAGAACCTAGAGGAATGCCTAGGTAGCTTGCTTGAGCAACCCCTTCAGTATGTTGGGCAGCAAAGTAAATTGCAGAGAAGAAAGGCATTTGAAGGAGGATAGGGAAGCATCCTACACCACCAAACATGCTGATGCCGTGCTCTTTTTGAGCAGCAAAGAGAGCTTGTTGGGCTTCGAGTTTTTCTTCTTGAGTAGTTGCTTCCTTGAGACGTGTTTGGTGTGGCTCAAGGACGTGCTTGAGGGCGTTCATCTTTTCAGAGTGAAGCGTTGCCTTCCATGATTGGTAGATACCAAGTGGCAAGATAATCAAGCGCACGATAATGGTTACGATAATGATAGCCATACCAAAGCCTAGACCTTGATCAGTAGCGAAGTACTTGATAGCTTCAGCCATAGGCGCTCCGAAAGTATTCCAAATAAATCCTGTTGGCTCTCCTGTTGCTTTATCGACGCTAACACAGCCAGTCAAGACAAGCAACATAGCCACTCCCATAGCCGAGAGTGCAAAACGTTTAATAGATTTCACTGTTTTTATTCCTTCTTAAAAAATTATACCTTTCTATTCTACTGTTTTTTTACAAAATATACAATAGTTCTAGAGACCTAATTTGCGATTTTAAAGTCAGGGTAGGGAGGAAAGTTGCTCAGTTGGACATCTAAGTAGCTGACTTTTGAAAAAGGTGTAGGTCCTTTTCGGATTTCTTGGATAAATTTCGCCATGATAGCGGATGAGTCTGCTTGGGCTAAGATTTCCACTGTGCCATCGTCATTATTCCATACTCGACCTGTGATGCCACCAATTTCAAGTGCCAAGCTGTAAACACCCCAACGAAAGCCGACTCCCTGTACCCTACCTTGGGCAATCATTCTAACCTTTTGCATACCAAACCTCTTTGATTGTGTTATAATATTTCTATGACTATTATAACCTCAAAAGCCAATTCTGTGGTAAAAAATGCCAAGAAATTACACCAAAAAAAATACCGCAAGTCTGCCTATTTGATTGAAGGCTGGCACTTGTTTGAAGAAGCTGTTCAAGCTGGAGTGACGATTGAGAAAATCTTTGCCCTAGAAAGTTACCGAGACCAGTTAGCCTCGTTTCCGCAGACTGTCTGGGTGTCAGAGGATATTTTGCTAGATTTGGCGGATTCTCAGACTCCACAGGGCATTGTTGCCGTGGTTCAAAAAGAAGAAGTAGGACAAGCTGATTTGAGTCAGGGCAAGTTCTTGTTTTTGGAAGATGTGCAAGATCCTGGTAATGTGGGAACTATCATTCGGACTGCAGATGCAGCAGGTTTTACTGGAGTGATTGTTTCAGATAAGTCGGCAGATATCTACAGTCTCAAGACCTTACGTTCGATGCAAGGCAGTCATTTCCATCTGCCTATTTACCGAATGTCTAGTCAAAGGCTTCTCGAGGAAGCTAAAAAGACTGCTATCCCAGTGCTAGCAACAACCCTATCTAAAGATTCTGTTGATTACAGAGAACTGCCTCCTATAGGAAATTTTGTACTAGTCATGGGAAATGAGGGTCAAGGAATTAGTTCCCTCATGGCTGAAAGTGCAGATCAATTGGTTCACATTAGTATGAAGGGGCAGGCGGAGAGTTTGAATGTTGCCGTTGCAGCAGGTATTTTGATTTTCCATTTAAGCTAATTTTAACTTTCTTTGTTATAATCAAGGAAAGATGTTCATAGAAAAGGAGAAAAGATGAGTCACACTATTATTCACGACCGCGCAGGTCTCAATCAATTTTACGCTAAGGTTTATGCCTTTGTTGGTCTGGGAATCGGACTATCCGCTTTGGTATCAGGCCTTATGTTGACGGTCTTTCAGTCTCAGTTGGTTTACTTTTTGATGCAGGGGCGTCTCTGGTTGACCATTGCAACCTTTGCAGAGCTAGCCCTAGTCTTTGTTGCCAGTAGTATGGCTTCAAAGAATAGCCCAGCTGCTCTTCCAGTATTTTTACTTTACTCAGTATTAAACGGCTTTACCCTCAGTTTTGTGGTAGCCTTCTATACTCCAGGTACAGTTTTATCTGCCTTTGTATCGAGCGCCCTTCTCTTCTTTGTCATGGCGGCAGTGGGTATGTTCACCAAGAAAGATTTGAGTGGCCTTGGTCGAGCGATGATGGCGGCTCTTATCGGCTTGCTGATTGCTATGATAGTCAATATTTTCTTGGCTAGCGGCTTCTTTGATTATATGATTAGCGTAGCCATGGTTTTAGTTTTCTCAGGGCTGATTGCTTGGGACAATCAAAAAATTCGCCTTGCCTATGAACAATCACAAGGTCGTGTAGCGACAGGTTGGGTTGTGTCAATGGCTCTCAGTATCTATCTTGATTTTATCAATCTTTTCCTAAGTATTTTACGTATCTTCGGTCGTAATGATTAAAGGGTCTATGAAATCAGTGTTTTGAGTGACACTGATTTTTTTTAAATTTCTCTTTTCTTTTCTTGAAAATAGGTGTATAATGCTTTTAATTAAATTTTTGAGGAGTAGCTTATGAAGAAAAGTTTTATCCACCAACAAGAAGAAATTTCCTTTGTCAAAAACACTTTTACTCAGTATTTGAAAGACAAGCTAGAAGTTGTCGAAGTTCAAGGTCCTATCTTGAGCAGGGTCGGCGACGGGATGCAGGATAACTTATCAGGTGTAGAGAATGCCGTATCGGTCAAGGTTCTCCAAATCCCTGATGCTACTTATGAAGTGGTGCACTCACTTGCCAAATGGAAACGCCATACCCTAGCTCGTTTTGGTTTCGGTGAGGGTGAGGGTCTTTTTGTCCACATGAAAGCCCTTCGTCCAGACGAAGACTCGCTGGATGCAACCCACTCTGTCTTTGTGGATCAGTGGGACTGGGAAAAGGTCATTCCAAATGGACAACGTAATATTGCCTACCTAAAAGAAACAGTTGAGAAGATTTACAAAGCTATTCGCCTGACAGAGCTAGCTGTTGAAGCCCGATATGATATCGAGTCAATCTTGCCAAAACAGATTACTTTTATCCATACAGAAGAGTTGGTAGAACGCTACCCAGACTTGACACCGAAAGAACGTGAAAATGCGATCTGTAAAGAATTTGGTGCTGTTTTCTTGATTGGTATCGGTGGTGAATTACCAGACGGTAAACCGCACGATGGACGTGCACCAGACTACGATGACTGGACAAGCGAGTCTGAAAATGGCTACAAGGGTCTGAATGGCGATATTCTTGTTTGGAATGAGTCTCTGGGTGGAGCCTTTGAGTTGTCTTCTATGGGAATTCGTGTAGATGAAGAAACGCTACGTCGTCAGGTTGCCATCACAGGTGATGAAGACCGCTTGGAATTGGAATGGCACAAGGCTTTGTTGAATGGCCTATTCCCATTGACAATCGGTGGAGGAATTGGACAATCTCGTATGGCTATGTTCCTACTTCGTAAGAAACATATCGGAGAAGTGCAAACAAGTGTTTGGCCTCAAGAAGTCCGCGATACTTACGAAAATATTTTGTAGAGAATCGAACCGTAAGGTTCGGTTTTCTTTCTCTTTTTGCACATAATTTGGTATAATAAACGGTATGAAAATCGTATCAGGAATCTATGGGGGACGTCCCCTCAAGACACTAGAAGGCAAGACGACAAGACCTACTTCGGATAAGGTTAGGGGAGCCATTTTTAACATGATTGGTCCCTACTTTGAAGGGGGACGCGTCTTGGACCTTTATGCAGGTAGTGGTGGTTTATCTATCGAGGCAGTCTCACGTGGCATGTCCAGTGCTGTTTTGGTGGAGCGAGACCGTAAGGCTCAGACTATCGTGGCTGAAAATATCCAGATGACCAAGGAAGTTGGAAAATTTCAACTTCTCAAAATGGATGCAGAAAGAGCATTGGAGCAGGTATCTGGGGAATTTGACCTCGTTTTCTTAGACCCTCCCTATGCCAAGGAACAAATCGTAGCAGATATTGAGAAAATGGCTGAGAGAGAACTTTTTTCTGAAGATGTTATGGTGGTTTGTGAGACAGATAAAATGGTAGAACTTCCAGAAGAAATTGCCTGTCTGGGCATCTGGAAGGAAAAAATTTATGGAATTAGTAAGGTGACAGTCTATGTCAGATAAGATTGGTTTATTCACAGGTTCATTTGATCCTATGACAAATGGGCATCTGGATATCATTGAACGGGCGAGCAGACTTTTTGACAAGCTCTATGTCGGTATTTTTTTTAATCCCCATAAACAAGGATTTCTTCCTCTTGAAAATCGTAAACGGGGGCTAGAAAAGGCTTTGGAGCATTTGGAAAATGTTGAAGTCGTGTTTTCACATGATGAATTGGTGGTTGATGTTGCAAAAAAATTGGGTGCTACTTGCCTAGTACGAGGTTTGAGAAATGCGTCGGATTTGCAATATGAAGCCAGTTTTGATTACTACAACCATCAGCTGTCTCCTAATATAGAGACCATTTATTTACATAGTCGACCTGAACATCTCTATCTCAGTTCATCAGGTGTTAGAGAGCTTTTGAAATTTGAACAGGATATTGCTTGCTATGTTCCCGAGAGTATTTTGGAGGAAATAAGAAATGAAAAAAAAGATTAGATGGCCCTTATATGTCATTGCGGCCTTGATTGTGACCTTCTTGGCATTTGTAGTGCCTTTGCCCTACTATATAGAGGTTCCAGGTGGTTCGGAAGATATTCGCCAAGTCCTTAAAGTAAATGACACAGAAGATAAGGAAGCCGGGGCCTATCAATTCGTTACGGTTGGTGTCCAGCACGCTACTTTAGCCCATATGATTTATGCTTGGTTGACGCCTTTTACAGATATTCGTAGTGCCCAAGAGACTACAGGTGGCTCTTCCGATGTGGAATTTATGCGGATCAATCAATTCTACATGCAGACATCGCAAAATATGGCCAAATATCAAGGACTGAAAACAGCTGGTAAGGATATTGAACTAAAATATCTTGGAGTTTATGTCTTGACTGTGACGGATAATTCGACCTTTAAAGGGATTCTCAACATCTCTGATACGGTCACAGCAGTCAATGATAAAACCTTTGACAGTTCCAAAGACTTGATTGATTACGTCAATTCTCAAAAACTAGGGGATTCAGTTAAAGTGACCTATGAAGAGGATGGGCAAACTAAGTCTGCAGAAGGAAAAATCATTACTCTAGAAAATGGCAAAAATGGGATTGGAATCGGCTTGATTGACCGTACGGAAGTGACCAGTGATGTCCCAATTCGCTTTTCAACAGCTGGTATTGGCGGTCCAAGTGCAGGTCTCATGTTTAGTCTGGCCATCTATACCCAAATAGCTGATCCAGGCCTTCGTAATGGCCGTATTGTTGCTGGTACAGGTACCATTGACCGTGATGGTCATGTGGGGGACATTGGAGGTATTGATAAGAAAGTTGTAGCTTCGGCTAGACAAGGCGCCGCTATTTTCTTTGCCCCTGATAACCCTGTTAGCGAAGAGGAACAAAAAGCGCATCCAGATGCTAAAAACAACTACCAAACAGCCCTAGAAGCAGCCAAAACAATCAAGACAGATATGAAAATCGTGCCAGTTAAAACCCTACAAGATGCAATTGATTACTTGAAAAACAATCCCTAGTTTTTAAGTGAAGTTTCCAAACTAGCGCACAAACAGAGAAGATGGTATAATAGTCAAATGGTTCAATTATTATTCACTCTAAGCAGTCACATGCTCTTTATTTATGTGAGTTTTTACCTTTTAAAGAATCTTGTTAGATGGGAAAAGGTTTTAAAAGTGACAGCTGAGAATACAGGAAAAGTTCGTTTACTAGTAGCCTTTTTCAGCATTGTAATGGGCTATATCATGAGTTCTTTCTTTATCAGCCTATATCAATTGTGGCAAGAAGCGCTTAGAGGATTATTATAAAATCAAATGTAAAGGAAATAAGTATGGAAAAAATTGTGGTTCAAGGTGGCGATAATCGTCTAGTCGGCAGTGTTACCATAGAAGGAGCAAAAAATGCAGTATTACCCTTGCTAGCTGCAACTATTTTAGCTAGTGAAGGAAGTACTGTTTTGCATAATGTTCCAATTTTGTCAGATGTGTTCACTATGAATCAGGTGGTTCGTGGTTTGAATGCCAAGGTGGATTTTAATGAAAAAGCTCATCTTGTTGAGGTGGACGCGACTGGCGATATCACTGAGGAAGCTCCTTACAAGTATGTCAGCAAGATGCGTGCATCTATCGTTGTCTTGGGACCAATTCTTGCCCGTGTAGGTCATGCTAAGGTATCCATGCCAGGTGGTTGTACGATTGGTAGCCGTCCTATTGATCTTCATTTGAAAGGTCTAGAAGCTATGGGGGCTAAGATTAGTCAGACAGCTGGTTATATCGAAGCCAAGGCTGATCGCTTACATGGAGCTCATATCTACATGGACTTCCCAAGTGTTGGTGCTACGCAGAACTTGATGATGGCAGCAACCCTGGCTGATGGAGTGACAGTGATTGAAAATGCTGCGCGTGAACCTGAGATTGTGGACCTAGCCATTCTCCTCAATGAAATGGGAGCCAAGGTTAAAGGTGCTGGTACAGAGACCATTACCATTACTGGTGTTGAGAAACTTCATGGTACGACTCACAATGTAGTCCAAGACCGTATCGAAGCAGGAACCTTTATGGTGGCTGCTGCCATGACTGGTGGTGATGTCTTGATTAAAGACGCTGTCTGGGAGCACAATCGTCCCTTGATTGCCAAATTACTTGAAATGGGAGTGGAAGTGACAGAGGAGACTGAAGGGATTCGAGTTCGCTCTCAACTAGGAAATCTAAAAGCTGTTCATGTGAAAACCTTGCCCCATCCAGGATTTCCAACAGATATGCAGGCTCAATTTACAGCCTTGATGACCGTCGCAAAAGGGGAATCAACTATGGTGGAGACAGTTTTCGAAAATCGTTTCCAACACCTAGAAGAGATGCGCCGCATGGGCTTGCACTCTGAGATTATCCGTGATACAGCTCGTATTGTTGGTGGACAGCCTTTGCAGGGGGCAGAAGTTCTTTCAACTGACCTTCGTGCCAGCGCTGCCTTGATTTTGACAGGTTTGGTAGCACAAGGAGAAACTGTGGTTGGTAAATTGGTTCACTTGGATAGAGGTTACTACCGTTTCCATGAGAAGTTGGCGCAGCTAGGTGCTAAGATTCAGCGGATTGAGGCAAGTGATGAAGATGAATAAGAGATCAAGCTATGTAATCAAGCGTTTACTTTTAGTCATCCTGGTACTGATTTTAGGTACTCTGGCCCTAGGAATCGGTCTAATGGTAGGCTATGGAATCTTGGGCAAGGGTCAAGATCCATGGGCTATCCTGTCTCCAGCAAAATGGCAGGAATTGATTCATAAATTTACAGGAAATTAGGCTGGAGAACCAGTCTTTTTCTAGAGATAAGGAGAAAAATGGATAGAAAAACAAGACAGACATTGATCGGGCTGCTAGTGTTATTGCTTTTGTCTGCAGGGAGCTATTATATCAAGCAGATGCAGTCGACAGCTAATAGTCCTAAAACAAGGGTTAGTCAGAAAAAACAAGCGTCTGAAGCTCCTAGTCAAGAATTGGCAGAAAGTGTCTTAACAGATGCAGTCAAAAGCCAAATAAAAGGGAGTCTTGAGTGGAATGGCTCAGGTGCTTTTATCGTCAATGGCAATAAAACAAATCTAGATGCCAAGGTTTCAAGTAAGCCCTACGCTGATAATAAAACAAAGACAGTGGGTAAGGAAACAGTGCCAACCGTAGCAAATGCCCTCTTGTCTAAGGCTACTCGCCAGTACAAGAATCGTGAAGAAACTGGGAATGGTTCGACTTCTTGGACTCCTCCAGGCTGGCATCAGGTTAAGAATCTAAAGGGTACTTATACCCATGCGGTCGATAGAGGTCACTTATTAGGCTATGCCTTAATCGGTGGCTTGGATGGTTTTGATGCCTCAACAAGCAATCCTAAAAACATTGCTGTTCAAACAGCCTGGGCAAATCAGGCGCAAGCCGAGGATTCGACTGGTCAAAACTACTATGAAAGCATGGTACGTAAGGCCTTGGATAAAAACAAGCGTGTCCGTTACCGTGTAACCCTTTACTACGCTTCAAACGAGGATTTAGTTCCTTCAGCTTCACAGATTGAAGCCAAGTCCTCAGACGGAGAATTGGAATTTAATGTCCTAGTTCCCAATGTTCAAAAGGGGCTTCAACTGGATTACCGAACTGGAGAAGTCACTGTTACTCAGTAAAAGATAACATAAACTCCTATGTCACTTGTAGATGTAGGAGTTCTTTCTTACTAGTTTCAGCAGGACTACAATAGATACTAATACTCAATGAAAATCAAAGAGCAAACTAGGAAACTAGTCGCAGGCTGTACTTGAGTACGGCAAGGCGACGTTGACGCGGTTTGAAGAGATTTTCGAAGAGTATAAGAAAAAAATAATATGTACTGGACTATATTTTGTGATATAATAAAGGATAAGATACTATTTTAGGAGAAGAACTATGGAAGAC
>NZ_CAUQWY010000019.1:0-39569 GCF_963521865.1 uncultured Streptococcus sp. | reverse complement strand
AAAAATCATTTTCACACCCTTTCGTCTATTAGTATAGAAGAAAGCTCTCAGCACAGCCTGATAGGTTTCCATACACAACAACTCAAACAATGCTTGGTCATCATGGAGGGGCTGACCCCATTCCTCATCATGATAGGCAATGTAGAGCGGATTGGTCATCTTGACCCACGAACAACGTTTTGTCATGCTCTGCTCCTATTTGACCAACATTTTGAGGGCAGACTTGATATAGTTCTCAGCTGTATCTGTCGTTCCTTCAAAGAATTTCTTGATTTTCTTGAGCTCTGTTGCCTTGTAGCCCAGAGCCAACATGGCTTCCATGGCTTCTTCCAATTCTTGGTTTTCAGCGCTAGCTTGCACTGCTACCTTAGCAGGAAGGTCATCTCCTGCAACTACTACCTTGCCTTCCAAGTCCAGCACCATCTGCTGGGCTGTTTTCTTACCAATTTTAGGAAACTTGGTCAAGTAGGTGATATTCTTGGTTTCGATGGCTTGAACCAGGCCAGCATTGTCATCGGCAGCGATAATAGCGAGAGCTGATACAGGACCAATTCCAGATACCGAAATCAGACTGAGAAAGAGCTTTTTCTCGTCTTCTGAACGAAATCCATAAAGCAGATGAGCGTCCTCACGTACAACTTGATGCACATAAATTTGAGCTTCTTGATTGACCTGTCCCGAGTAGGCATAGGGATTGGCCACATGCAAGATATAACCAATACCATTGGTTTCAAGAACAATGTATTTGGCAGTGATTTTGGTAATGATTCCTTTTAAATATTCGTACATAGTTTTCCTTTTAGTTTAATATTTCCCCAACTCACGGAGACTGGTATGATTTTCCTGAATGCGTCGGAACATTTTTTCCATATCCGACTTGGTAAAATGCACCAAAACAGGACGTCCGTGGGGACAGTTATAGGGATTGTCACATTGAGAAAGCTGATAGAGGAGCTGTCTAGCCGAATGGTCATCGATACGATGGTTGGCCTTGATAGACCGTTTGCAGGACATCATAATAGCCAACTCTGCTCGATATTTCTTGATAGAAACTTCCTTGGTCAAAAGGAGCATGTCACACATTTCATAGATGCCTGACTCAATCTCTTCTTCTGCCATCCAAATAGGATGTTCACGTAGGATGAATTGATTTTCCCCGTACTCTGCTAGAAAGACTCCAACTTCCTCTAAAAGAGGCATTCTTTCCTTGAGACGAAGGGCATCATCCGCAGGAAATTCAAAGATATAGGGCACTAGGAGTTGCTGCTGGCTCTGGTCAACATTGCCAATGCTTTCACGGTACTCCTCGTACTTGACCCGTTCCTGAGCCGCATGCTGGTCTATGATGTAAAGCCCATCTCTCCCCTGGGCAAAGAGATAGGTTCCATGCATTTGCCCGAAAAATTCCAACTCTGGGAAGCTTGAAGATTCTTCTCGCTCCAGCTTATCATAGGCCTTATCCAGACTGGCTAAATCTAGCTCTGGATGGTCTAGTTGGTCATAATTAGCAGGCTTTCTCTCCGCAAAATGGAGTTTGCTAGGCTTAGTCAGATGCTCCAAGGTTTCCTTGGCAAACAGGGTCAAATCCTGTCCTTCATCAGTCAATTCTACCTGATAATCAGCTACTTCAGCTTGACTAGGTCTTGTCGGCTCAGTTTTCTCATAGTAGAGCGTATTTTCTTTGAGTGGGAGAATGGTCTGCTCCACCTTCTCACGATTGCGGACGGTCGATTTGGCAAGATTTTCCAAGGCATCAGGTATCAAAGTTTGCTCCTTGAGACTATTTGCAATAGCTTCTGAGACCAAGGCCATCAATTCTTTTTCCTTGGAAATCCGCACTTCTTGCTTGGTTGGATGCACATTGACATCCGCTAGATAAGGGTCAATATGGATATGAATAACAGCCAACGGAAAGCGTCCCACCATGAGCTTACTGCCATAGCCGTCTAGAATTGCACGATTGAGCAGGAAGTTCTTGATATAACGGCCATTGATGAAAAGGCTGATATAGTTGCGATTGGCCCGAGTTAACTCAGGCAGGGAAACAAAGCCTGAAATCTCGAAATCTAAGTCAGAGTTCTCAATTTCAATCATCTTCTTAGCACTCGCCAAACCGTAAATCCCTGCGATTGCTTGGCGCAGTTGACCAGTCCCAGCTGTCCGCGTCATTTCCTTGCCATCACTAATCAAACTAAAAGAAATCTCAGGATGGGCCAAGCCCAGACGGTTGACAATATCAATGATATGAGACAGCTCCGCTTGCTGGCTCTTCATATACTTAAGGCGGGCAGGCGTATTGAAAAAGAGGTCCTCCACACAAACCTTGGTTCCCACTGGACTGGTAGCTGGGATGATTTCTTCTACTTCTCCCCCACGTGCGACGAGCTTGGTCCCGTGACTTGCGCCATCCACCGCAGTCAACAGAGTTAAGACACTAACAGACGCTATAGAAGGAAGGGCTTCACCACGAAAACCAAGCGTCCGAATCCGAAAGAGGTCTGCTTGATTTTTTATCTTACTGGTCGCATGACGACGCAGGGCTAACTCCACCTCATCGTGGGCAATTCCATGACCATTATCTGTGATTTGAATCTTCTTGAGACCTGATTCCTCAATCTCAATGATAATCTGACTAGAACCCGCGTCAATGGCGTTTTCTACCAGCTCCTTAACAACGCTAGCTGGACGCTCGATAACCTCTCCAGCTGCAATCTGGTTTGCCAGCACCTCTGGCAATTCAATAATATGAGACATCTTTCAGCCCCTTTCTGTATCTATTTTCCTAGAAATTGATTAGTGCTATTATACCATATTTCAGAAAGGACAGAAAAGCAAGCACCACATAGGAACCAAATCCCTCCACATAGACAAAGTCCCTTGCCAGGGGGAATAAAATAGTGGTATACTCAATAAAAATCAAAGAGCAAACTAGAAAGCTAGGCTCCTAAAAGGGAGAAAGTCTATGAAAAGATTAGCGGACGGCGTTTTGAGCAGACTTCAATTGTTGCAGGACAAGTAGATGGAGAGTTTATAGCTCCCGTGATTTACAAAGAAAGTATGACTAGCGACTTCTTTGTGAAGTAGTTCAAAACGCAACTCCTACCTGCTTTGAAGACACCTCATGTCATTGTCATAGACAATGCTAGTTTTCATCCCAAGAACAATTTGGATGAACTCTGCATCCAAGATAGACACTTTTTCTTACCTCTACCACCTTATTCCCCAGATTTGAATCCTATTGAGCAAGCTTGGTCTATCTTGAAAAAGAAAGTAACGGATTTATTAAGGAAAGTTCCAAATATTTTTGAATGTTTAGAACGCTTTCTTAAACTAAACGACTATAAAAGAAACAGTTATATGTTTGGGATAAACAAAAAACCGAGATTGCCTCAGTTTTCATAGTGTTAGCATGATTTTGTTAAGAATTTCCACTTTATTAGAATAATCGTTCATAAGAGCCAATATAACTCCTAAGCAATTTTCAATGATATTTGGTGATTCATTTAGATTACCAAGTAAATTTTTTTTATTTTGTAATTCTTCATAAAGCTTCTCTCTTACAAGTATTCTATTTTTTCCTGTATAATTGAATGCACACATCATGATACTCATCCCAGCATAACCATGGCAAAGATATGAATCATCATATTTCCAACTTCCACTGCTATCAAATATCTCTAATAATTCATTGTACAAGTAGCTACTTATCTCTTGTTCAACTGGTAGTGAATATAGTAATAAAAGTATAGAAAGTCTACTGTTACACCATCCCATTTTTTTACCAAAAATTTCCTCAAATTTTTCTTTGTCTATAACTAGCTTCAAGTAACAATCCATCATTTTATTATATATTTCCTTTATTTCTTTAGATTCTTCTTTTTCCAAATAACTACGAAATATTTTCAAAAACGGTACCATTCCATGTATAAGCGAAATATCAAAACTTTCTATATCTATTTCTTTTTTTATAATCCCTAATAATTTATTTAAACTTTCTTCTAAAATGTACGATTCCTTATGATTTATTGGTGTTTTTCTCTGTAAATAATAATATACAATTCCTAACAAACCTCCAAAAAATTCATACTCTTTCTTTGAGTCCTTAAAAAAAGGAAGTAATACCAACATAGTATCACTTATAGTTTTATTGAAATATTGACTCAATAAATCAGAATACTCGCTATTCAACTTACTATATTCTAACAAGAAAACAATACCAGTCATACCATTATAAAATGACAACTTAAATCTTGATTTATTAAGATATATTTCTTTTAAAATAAATTCATAGAACTGTTCATCAATGTAATCTATATATTCTGAATCTGATAAACAAGACAAAAAAAGTAATATATTATACAATATTTCTGGATAATTTTCATTATTCGATAGTTCTTTAAAATCTAATTGCAGAAAATCCTGCTCAATTTTGTTCAGTATTCTTTCAATCATATTTGGTATAATTATCTGTATTAATTTCCGTTAGTATACGCTGTAAGGTGATGTTAGAAATTGTAGACTCTACAAGAGGATTATATTCAACCAAGTCCCAAATTATATTTTTTCCGTGTATTCTTTTGATTTCTTTTATTTGTCTGATAAAGTATACAAGATTTACTAAACTTAACCCCCCAGGCATTGGAAAGCTAACACCTGGAAAGTCCGATACATTTAGCACATCGACATCAAGACTAATGTAAATAGTATCAAATTTTTCAAAGTATTCTCTTATATTTTCTAGAATAATTTCTTTATTTTCATATACTGCGATATCATCATAAACTTTATATTTTCTAGGGGTAAGAATCTTATAATAATCGTGTCTAGTTCCTATTATCATACCACTCTCAATACTATCCTCTATCCAACTAAGAACATTCCAATTATAATATCCATCCGATATATCTCCTTTATCTAAATGAGCATCAAATATTATAATTCCGATACTTTTCTCAGTATCAATAATATTATCAAAAACAAAACTGGTAGTACAATGATCGCCACCAAAAATAAATATGTCCTCTTCACCATACCGAGAAGATATTTTTGATTTCAATTCTGATATTAAGTCACTATTTTCGTAATCAGAGGCATTTATAAAATTATTTTGTAAATAATACTTTCTCTCTAAATAATTATTTCTAATAAAATTATTAAATCCACATTCGGATCCTGGTACTTTCGTTCGTCCTTTATAAGGTAAATTTATAAACATTTACTCCTCCTTAATCATTTATAATCAAACTTACATTTTAGACTTCTGGATAAATTTTTTATCCATTAAATATAGATAGAACAGTTGATAAATTTTCTCCTCATAAAATTTATTGAAAAAAATTTTATTTAAAAATAGATGTATATATCTCTTAGCAATTTCTATTTTTTCAGATGTATTAACTTTTCGTTTACTCTCAATTTCATTTGATAGTCCGACTAGATATTTACATTTTTTGAAAAGTTCCTCACTAAATGGAAAAACATCTAAATCTATATTTTTAATTTCTTTTTTTACATTTCTATATAACGAGTAATTTTTTGATACTTCAATGTCCTTAAAATGTTTGATTAATTCCTCAGTGTCTATTCCAAATGATTCAAAAATACTTTGTAGTATAAGTACATAATATTGTATCGGAAGTGTTCTCAAAATGGAATAATTAGAAATAACATAAAGAGAATCTAGTGTTAATATCTTCTCGATATTCCAAGCACTATCTGAACCACCAAGTAGTGAAAAATCTATTCGATACGGTAGCATCTCATACCGTGTTAGAAGTCCGTCGTCTATACTAGATGAAAAAAGTTTTATCATTAACATTAAGACTTTAATTTTATCCGTATCATTTGTTCCCAAAATTTTAATTCTAAATCGAATATGATATTCATCGTAGTAATATTGAACAAAATTTATACTATATTGAATATCGTCATCAATCAAATTTAAGAACCTCTTTAAAATATCTTCTACACAAATCGATGTCAATTCCTCTTTACAATACAAATGAAAACTAAACCAGTCTTTAGATACCAGATGTACTTCCTCCAAGCTACATTTTTTTTCTAAACACTGTGTACTATTATCTATATCTTTTGAAAATGCTATTATTTCATTAGAGCTTTTTAACTCCCCTAAGTACTCTGTTAAAACTACTTTATCTGTCTTTAATTTTTGTTTTACCTTCTCTATATCTCCTTTTTTATCTAAATTTATCAGTATCTCCATGTCTCCCTCTACTAAATTTACAAATTTCGGAACATTATAGTTTTTTATAAACTTATCAAAATTAGAATTTTTAGATAGCCTCCATGTTTCAGGATATACAATTATATCTTTATAGACTATTCTATTTTGATAATGTAAATACTCAATTGAAAAAACCTTATAGAAATCATAATACGATAATTGGTTGCAAAAAATACTATATAAAAATCGGGTTTGATTATTTAATAGATCTGGAGAAATTCTATTTCTTTTTACAACACGCATATTAGTACCTATTTTCTTAGAAAAAACTTGAAAATTATTCTTGTTATCTAAATATACATATACATCTGAAATATCAATATTTTTAAAAAATGGAAAATCTAATATCAAGTTATCTAAGGCATTCTCTCTCTTGATGTCATTTAATACTAAATTATTATAAAATTCATCAACTCCAATTAGAAGTTCGTTATAAAATTTTCTCTCTATCTCTAGCATATTGTTTATATTGAGATTTTCCTTAAAGTAAGACACATATTTCCCAGAAATCGAAAAAAAATTATCTGAGTATTGATTCCCATGCCATCTTAATTTAATCCTATTATCAACTTCATAAATTGAAAAAACTACTTCAGCAGTAGGAAAACTATCCTTGACTACCCGTCCTTGTTCAATTAAATTCTCTAATTTTATCTCTTCACCATTGGTAGTGTTCAAAATCTGATTCACTAAGTCATGTTGGAATTTATCTGTTCCATCATTAATATTTAAAGTTTCTCCCAAATAAGTACTCAAAATTGGGTTTGAATAGTTTGAAGGAGAACCTAACCCTTTAACTGAAAGCAATTCCGTTAAAGGCACTAAATTGTTACTACCATACAAATTATAAAATTTTCTTGTATATTCTTTCAGACTGAGCTCTTGCTTATATTTTAAATTAATAGTTAATAGTATATTAAGAAACTCTTCTATTTCATTCTTTATCTGATAATCCATCTGAAATCTCTGATGACTAATACATAAAATATTAAGCGGAGTATTTACCTTGCATATATCGTCCATAATACTATATAAATCCATCAGAATTCGACTCCCCTCTCCTAGAGGAATACTATTATATAATTCTATTTTTGATTTTATACAAGCAATTTGCCTTTTGAATTTTGCAGGTATTAATTCTATTCTATTAATAAAATCATCTATCAAATTTATTTTATTGTCTCTGGTTAATATCTCAAAACATTCAAAAAATAATATCTCACTATCTATCAATTGCTGTATATAGTCATAGATAGTATTTAATTCAAATCCCTTCTCTAATAACAAATTAACTAGGGAACTTATTTTTAAAGGTGTTTTACAAGTCTCGATAATGTCTGAAAGAACAATGTTTAAATCCGTCAAGACAATTTTTTGTATATCTGATTGGCAAAAATACAGCTTCTGATTTAACAGCTTTGTTCCGACCCCTATTAAATTGGGATTTAAAAATACGAATAGTTCTTTTAATACATCTCGTTCTCTCAAAATCAATTTTAAAAAATCAAAAGCCCACTCTGTAGAAATATCTGTTATCTTTTCTACACTCTTTGATTCACATTTCAGATTTTCTTCTATCGCACCATGAGAAAATTCTCCTACTCCTACATATCCAAACGTGAAGAATGTTGAGGGACGTGTACAAAATCTAATAAAATAATTTTCTAAAGTTCGTAATAATCTTCTCTTATTTTTCTCTGGTTTTTTATAAAAATTTGATAGCTCCATAAAGAGAGTGCGATTACAAAGTAAAATTGCTTCTTGAAGTAAAACGTTTTTCCAAAGGTACTCATAGCAGCTGTCTATGTTATCAAATTTTAGCGAGTAATACTCCTTTAAAGCCCAATTATTACCTGTTTTTTGTCTATAAATATATTGAGGTAGTATTTCTTTTTTCATAAATTTTTCCTAGCAATTTAGTGTGATTATGATATTTTACCGTTAAGTAAGCATTCCTTCTTCAAGAGTTATCACTTCATCAAACATTGAGATAAAAGTATCTGATGGTTCGTGAGCAATACAAATAATCATTTTTTCCTGCAATGAGTCAACTAATTTTTCAATACGCAATCTATTTTCTTTATCTAGGGACGATGTAACCTCATCCAAAAGTAAAATTTCCTTATTCGCAAGCAGAGATCTAGCAAAATCTAGTCTCCTCTCTTGTCCTCCAGATAACTTATTTTTGATGGGATCCTCTAAATTAATATTTTCTAAGCTTACCTTTTGTAGCACTTGATGAATTAGACTTTTATCATAGTCTTTATACATTGTCAAATTATCAATAGCTGGTTTATCAAAAATAAATGTTTTCTGCTCCACGTAAGCAACTGATGAGTAATCTAACTTAATGCTAGTTAAATCCTGTCCATTAACTAAAATATTACCATTAGTATTAAAACCATCTGGTATCAAACCTATTAATGCATTCAAAAGTGTACTTTTCCCACTACCACTTTTTCCAACAATAAGATACTTTTTACCCACCTTAAATGTTAAATTTATATTTTGTAATATATTTTGTTTCTCACCTAATATTCCGAAATCAACAAGTTCAATTGTATTAATTTTTACATTTTCTGTCTTGGTGGAATCCTCTGGTACTTGATGTATAGTTTCAACTAGGTCGTTAACCAATTTTTTTGAAGACAATATATCAGTATAGCTATGCTTCATGTTTGTAATTGGGTATGTAATATACATCACTAATTGACGAAGTCCGATAAATTCTCCTAGAGAAAGTCTTCCCTTGAGTACAAAAAATCCTCCTACTACCCAAGCACCCTGATTTACAAGCATTGTTATTGCATAAGATATTGCCCCTATTAAATTTGCCTTTTTGTAATAAGCTACATTAGTTTGTTCTAACTGCTTACTTTTTGAATTCACTATATCAATGAAAGAGTGCACTGCATTAAATAGTTTGACTGTCTTTAAACCAGAGTAAAAATCTGATACCACATTAAAATAATTTTCTTTTGATTTTACACTTACACCTCTTGCATTTTGTAAAGAATTTTGAGTTAACAAAGGATAAAAAAGAGGAAGTAAACTCAAAACGACCATTATGATAGTATATGACGGTTGTATAAACAAAGATATGACTGAGGCAAAAATAAAAACTAAAATATCATTAGTTATACTAATAATTTGCTCTAAATATTGTTTTTCTAAGACTTCTAATTCATTAGTATAGGTTGAAATATGCATTTCAGGATTACTACGATAAACATCAATCAATGGTTTTCTTCCGTTACTATCAGTCAAATCACTTCGTATATCATGTAAAATTTTTTGAATTAATTTCTGATTTGAAACTTCAACACAGTAGTCCATTGCAGAATCAAAAACTATGTAGACTAGCAACAACACTACATATAAGATGAATGTTTTTGAATTAACATTTGAAATAGAATCAATAATGCCTTCTAGCACAAAAGCCAAGCTCAGTACAGAAATTGCTCCAATAATATTTACTATTAAGAATTGACCTACTAAAAAGGGATTTTGATAAAAATATTTTTTCATTCGAGATTCTTTTATAACTTCTTTAATTAATTAACCTAATAAAAATCAGGAGCGATTATAATTATCACCCCTGACTCAACAAAATGCACTTTAACATGCACGCTGACTTGGCTGATTTCTTCCCATCAAGATAGCAGCTACATCAATGTCGTCAACATCAATAGAAATATCTTCTTGTTTTAAAGTAAGCTCTGTATTTTCCATAGCATGTTTATCCTTCCATAAATAGATTTAAGATTTTTATCCGGTGAGGAGAAATCTTATCAAACCTCATAATGTCGTTATAGATTAGTCTGAATAGTTAGAGAGCTTTCCCATTCGCTGGACCTGGATCAATCCCTCTAGCTATCTTATGAACTTGAGGTGTTCTCGCAATTCCTAACAGAATTAAGCCAATAACTAATACAGCAACTATTTTCTTAAACAAACTTCTCATATGCCTCTCCTTTTTTTCTTTCATTTATTTTATCACTTCAAAATTAGCTCGTCAAGTGTTTTTATGACATTTTTTTATTTTTTTTTATTTGATACTTTTTTGTATCTAAGATAAGTTTAAAAAACGATGCTCACTTGAACACCGTATTCATTATTCTGTTATATCTGCAATGTAATGCTCAACTTTCAAAGCCATTGACATGTTTTCCTCTAATTTGTAAAGGAAATGAGCTGTCTCAAAATATTCTTTCACTGAACTTTTAGAAGAGAAATTTTCACTTACGTTTCCCATCAATAAGTACAAATTAGCCAAAAGATAATTCGTTCTGTAAGCCTTACATTGTTTTATAGTAGCTGTAATTTTAGTAATAGCTTCTTCAATATTTTTCTGTAACCATAGATAACGACAAACGTTGTAGTTAAACTTAATAGATAGTTCTAACTCTTCGATTGTACTCAAATTGAGTTGATTTACTTGATACTCTAGTTTTTCACGAATTTTATTGAAACGACCTAAATCTCCAATATCATAATAAAAATTGAATAGGGTGTTTGAAACTTGGAGATAGTTCAAATCAGATACACTTAACTGTGATAATACCCCCTCTAATCGTACAATCGCATCTTCTTTCTGTCCGTAAAAATAAAAATCTATCAGAGATTTTATCCATTCCATGTAGATTTTATCTGCTAAAGATAGGCGGTGAGCTTTTACATTCTCCAATTCATATATATATTTCAAAGACTCATAATTGCGATTTGTAATAAATGTCTGTGCTAATTTCTTAAATTCTGATAACTCCTCAACTTTCTCTACAACCTGCTCATCAAAAAAATAATCCATACTGACTTTTAACTTCTTAGCAAGGGCATGCAGGAAATCTGCTCCAGGAGTAAACTCTCCGCTCTCTAATCGACTGATTTGACCCTGTTTACAGATACCTTCAGCTAGTTCTCGCTGAGACATTTTTAATTCTTTCCGTCTATTTTTTAATCTTGTTGCTAATAGTGTGCCCACGTTTGCATCTTCCTCTTCTATTTGATTTCATTTTTAATTGTAACATGATTAAATCTAAAATTCAAATCAATGATTTGAAAGATACAAATTGTAGATAAAATCTATTTTTGTAATTCATCATCAACTTATTTACTTTTCATTTCTTCATTCAAACGCTTTATAAACTTATCCAGCTTCAACGCCACTTTTCATACCTATCACCTTCTAATTACAACTGTTCCCCTAGTTCTTTCAGCCCCTTTCTGTATCTATTTTCCTAGAAATTGATAGTGCTATTATACCATATTTCAGACAGGACAGAAAAGCTCCACCACATAGGAACCAAATCCCTCCACATAGACAAAGGCCCTTGCCAGGTGTCGTAAAATAGTGTTTAATAAAGGTGTACAAGAAGTGATCACAATTTTGTATGAAAAACAAGGAGAGAAATTTATGAAAGTAGAACTACAGATTAGTGAGACTTACGAAGAGGAAAAGCTGATTGTTCAAGCACCTCAAGAAACCGATAAAATCCAGAAAGTCATCGAGTTCGCAGAAAATCTGGATCTAACAGAAAAAATCAAAGGGAAAATCGATAATCAGGTCTATCTCGTTGAGATTGGTAAGATACAACGCTTCTATATCGAGAATCGGAAGGTTCTAGCAGAAACAGCGAGTCAGACCTACAGCATTGATTTGCGACTCTATCAGGTCCTTGAAATTCTGCCAACAACTTTTATCCAAATTTCCCAATCTGAAATCATCAATATCGATTCCATCTCTCATCTCAAGCTCACCCCCAACGGCCTGGTAGAAATCTTTCTAAAAAACGAAAGCTTCACCTACTCTTCACGCCGTTACCTAAAAACCATCAAGGAGAAATTAGAACTATGAAAAAACAAGTCTTCCACGACGCAGCTACTGGTGTCCTCATCGGCCTCATCCTCTCTATCATCTTTTCACTCATTTATGCACCAAATACCTACGCTCCACTAAGTTCCGAGTCTCTGATCGGACAAGTGATGGCTCAACATCAGGTTCACGGTGCCCTGGTCTTGCTCTACTGCACACTGATCTGGGCAGCCATCGGTATTCTCTTCAACTTTGGAAAGCGATTATTCAGCCGTGACTGGAGCTTGCTCCGTGCAACTCTGACCCATTTCTTCCTCATGCTAGTAGGCTTTATCCCACTAGCAACTCTGGCAGGTTGGTTCCCTTTCCACTGGATTTTCTATCTCCAACTCATTATTGAGTTTGCGATTGTCTACCTCATCATTTGGACTATTTCCTATAAAAGAGCATCAAAAAAAGTAGACCATATCAATCAACTTTTGGAGCATAGGAAGTAAGAGTTCTGACAAAACTGCCTAGGATAGTAAAAAGAGGCTGAGACAAAAAGATTTTGATTTTGGGAATTCTTTATTATAAAATTTTAATACTCTTCGAAAATCTCTTCAAACCACGTCAGCTTCGCCTTGCCGTACTCAAGTACAGCCTACGGCTAGCTTCCTAGTTTGCTCTTTGATTTTCATTGAGTATAAAATCGATAGGTTAGACAAAAAAACGAACAAAACAGAATTCTAAGTTTCAGATAACTCGTTTTGTTCGCTTTTTATATTTAAGGTTAGACTTTTGTCCCAGCCTCTTCCAACTCATACAAATCTGCGATAATCGCTGCGACATGTTTGATATCTCCCAGCATGCCTCGCATTTCAAAGTCAGCCAATACAGGGAAACCAAAACGTTGACTGTATTGCTTGGCTGTCAGGCAGTATTGGTTATTAAAGTTACGATTTCCTGAACCAACCACACCAAAACACTTACTAGCATTGTCACCATAGGCGATAAAATCCCCAACGGGTGTCGTCAAAATCTCAACATCTCCGTTGTCCACACCATTTCCACCTTCAAGGTAGGTCGGTAGAAAGGCGACGTAAGGGTGGTCCATTTCATAGAAATCGTGGCCTTCTTTGACCAAATCTTTGATATGAATCTTTTGGACCTCAATCCCCTCGTACTGGGACAAGATATAGTCTTTCAAGCGCGTCACAAAACTTTCAGTATTGCCACTCAGACTAATATAAACTAAAGAAATTGTCTTCATATTTTCCTCCATGATTTTATCTATAATCGAAAAAGAACTACCAAGATTGTAACTTGATAGCTCTTTTTTGTCAATACTTAAGCAACTTCTTCTGTTTCCTCTTCTTCAGCCAAGGCTTTTTGTTGACGCCACATCTTATAGAAGACAAGGGCTAGGAAAAGAACATTGATGACAATATAGAAAATGCCGACAGCTTTTGAACCAATACTCATTGTCAAACGCATGGTCTCATCTTGAACCAACTGCACCGCGTCTTGCAAAGTTACATAGGTATAAATCGAACCAATAATAGCTAACAAAACATAGCCAACGTAAGTATAGTTTGCATATTGCAAATTCTTACGAATAAGGAAGACAATCGCTACGACCACTAAAATAACAGATAGCACAATCAAAGCAACATTAAAAATAGAATGAGATGCTTCTGCTACTCTATAGTTGTAATTAAGCTGGTCTTCTAATTGCTGAGCACTGACCCCTGCAACTTGTTTCTGAGCAGCACGAAGGGCTTCTTTACTAGGCAAGGGACTCACAATCCCAAACAGAGACGGAACTGAAATAAGGGCAGACAAGATTAGCAAGACCCATAGATAAATCGGTTTCTTTTTCATGATAGAACCTCCTGATATTATTATTTATATTATAGCACCTTTTGTAAGGGAATACAAGTCTTATAGTATAGTTTCTACCTGTTTTCGGTAGGCTTTGGGAGACTTTCCGCACAATTTTCGGAACACTTTATAGAAATATCCAACGTTACTGTAACCAACAGCATAACAAATATCTTCGATACTGTCACTAGTCGAAAGCAAGAGTTGTTGGGCAGCCTTAATGCGTTGTTTATTGAGCAATTCAGCAAAGGTCGAATTGGTTTCACGCTTAATCAACTGACCTAGATAGACAGGATTGATAAAAAGATCCTTACTTATATCCTTGAGCGAAAGTTCTTTCTGATAATCACGCCCAATGACTTCCAGCACACTGACCACATTTTCATTCATACGATATTGCCCAAAGAATCGGGTCAGAGTTTCCTTGATATAAGTAACCAGTTCATCGAATGATTGAATAGCATGAATGGTTTTGACAATGTCTGTCATGTCATCAGCTTTGAGATGTTCAAACAAGTGGAAAACATCCATGACAAACTGGATAAAAAGCTGTTTGGTAATCGGAACACGGGGTGTATTTTCAAGAACTACCTTCTCCAAGAGGTTCAACTCTTCCACGATTTGATTGAGATTCCCCTGAATGATAACCCGATAAATCGGTTCGTAATAGGCAAAGAGACTCTCAGACTGTTTTAGATTTACAGAACCGTAAAAGAGGGCTTTCTCAGCATTCAGCTTCCAGCGTTCAAAGTGTTCTTGATAAGGAGCTTCAAAGGGAGTAACGACTAAACCATCTAGGGATTGATCAGAAATAAAAATCTGCCAGTCTTGACCCAATACATAGTAGGGAATGGTGAAAGAGCCTTGTTTTTCCTTGGATAGGCCTATCCACCAATTCTCCTTACCTCCTAGATAACTAACAAATCCAGCCTCGTCTAAATCTTGACTGAGGGTCTGACTTTTCTTTCCTCTCTCGCCGAGCTGACCTGCAATCTTCTCCAGCAGATTTCCCAACTCTACCTTATCTACTGGCTTGACCAAATAGTCCACCACACTAAGGTTCATTGCTCTTTTGACATAATCAAACTCCTGATAACCTGAAAGCAGGATATAGGCTGCATCTGGTAAAATTTCTTTCATCTCTCGAATCATATCAAGCCCTGTTTTGTCGGGCATATTGACATCGGAAATGACCACATCGACAGGATTTTCCTGAACATATTCTAGGGCTTCATCGGCATGACTGGCTGTTGCGACAACCTCCATATCCCACTTATCAAAGGGAATCAAGCGTTTCAGACCTTCTGTCACCATGTACTCATCATCTACTAATAATACTTTATACATTTTCTCCCTTTCTACTCATCTTGAATTGTAATACGATACTGAACACCTGCTTGCTCTGCAGACTCTACACTAATGGCATAGCGGTCCCCAAAATAGAGCACAAAACGCTCATGTACATTGACAATCCCGATAGACTGCCTTTGGGCACTGTAGCTGGCTTGGTGTTCAAAATGTCTCTGACTTAATTTTTCTCGAATATTTGCTAGTGTTTCAACCGACATTCCTCTACCATTATCTACCACTAAAATTTCCACAAAACCATCCTGTTTAAGGGCTTTGATGCTAATCACATTATCTGTCCGTCTATGGTCAACACCATGCGCGAAATAATTTTCTACCAGCGGTTGCAAGGTAAACTTAGGAATCTTCATATTCTCTAACTCTGGATCTATCTTGAAACCATAGGCAATGGACTTGGGATAGCGAACCATGCAGAGATAGCTGTATTTACGGCAAAATTCTAATTCCTGTTTGAGAAGGGTCTCTCTTTCGTCAGAAATATTGTTACGCAAGAGACTACTGAACTCATAAATGATATCTGCCAACTCATCTTGACTCTGCATGACTGCATACATGCGCAAGAACTCCAGAGTATTGTACATGAAGTGGGGATTAATCTGAGCCTGCAAGGCTCGCATATTGGCATCTTTTTGACTAAGTTCTAACTGGTAAATATCATGGATATTCTTTTCCAATCGATCCAACATATCATTGGTGGTCTCTGCGATTAAGAGCAATTCCTGATCCTTTTCAATTGTGTCAATACGAAGACCTTCCTCTCCTTGGGCAATAGCTTGAATGGAATCCACCAAATCCACTACCTGCTTTTGGTAGTTAGCAAAGGTCTGCCTCAAAGTCAGATAAAGAATGATAATAAAGAGAAGGCTCAAGCCCACAATCAAAGCAGAGCTGGTCACCGTTCCTTGTAAAACAAAGTTTTTGGGAACTGCCACCTGAACCTGATAGCCATGAGAGGTCACACCAACAAACCAGTTCTCATGTTCCCTAGTGACCCTCTCACCAATATGAAAAATCTCCGTATCAAAAGGCGATGTCACGGTAACAGCCATCGGGATATGACCTCGGGTATTGTCAATGGCATGATATAAAACTTCTGGATCCAAGGAAATGTATATCACTCCTATAGATTGATCCGTTGCTGGATCCAGAACAGGAATTCCAAAACTATTGGCCTCCGGTTTAAAATCTTCCGCAAGTACCGTATGGCCACCTCTCTCATTTCTGCTAGAAACATAAACTTCTTTAAAGTTCTGCAAGACGATTGCAACACCCGTTATATAGTCATTTTTAACATAAAGATCATCAATATTTTCATACAGAGAAATAGAAGTTGACGAAGTCGCTTGATGCTCCAACAGCCAATAAAAATACTCAGAAGTTGACAGGCTAAAGTACTTATAAACCCCTTGTATACGGTCTTGATTGGCTACTAAATCTTGCGCTAACTGGGCTGATTCGCGGTAATAATATTCCACCTCTTCGACTGTTCGAGTGGTTACACGCTGGGCTACTCTCTGAGCTTCCTTTTCCCGTGAATCCCAATCAGCATAGGAGAGTAAAATTGCAAAACTCGCAATAATAATCATCATAACTGAACTGTAGGTTCTTAGAAGCGTATGTAGCCAAAACTGCTTCATTCTATTTTGTCGCCAATTTTTCATGGATGCTTTCATAGACCAGTTCCAACATATCACTGATAAAGAAATGCCACATCCCAATTCCTACAAAGAAGAGTAGAGCAGGCATATAGTAACCAATTGCCACAAGTAGCACTGTCCCAAGGAGAACCTTGGCCACAGCCGCTAAGCTCATAAAGATGCCAATCAAGGATAGTTTGAGACTATTTCGATAGGACAAATCAAAATAAACTTGTAATTTCAAAGATACTGTATAAGCCAAAAAGATCAGGGCAACTACTAAGACATTCAAAAAGGTCGCAATCAAATGAATAATGGTCTGATGAGGCAATTGCACCAAGAGATACAAGCCATAAACCAAAACTAAATCCACTCCTAAAAAGCTATAGAAAATCAGGTTGCTGGGGACGAAATTTTGCTTATAAAGAGACCAAGCCTCCTTCAAACTGTATTCACGAAAGCTATAACCATGTTCTGCATACAGGCTCATCAAGGTGGCACTAGCTGGCGCTAAACCAAGGATAATTCCTCCTGCCAAGGTTAATAGCCAAAAGAAGGCTGTCGCAATCATCCCTGAAAAGAAACGATTAAAGACAAAGTCTAAAAATCTACCCATGATATCCTCCTAAAATTAACTATGAAACTATTATATCATATTTCAAGCGTTTTCAAAAAATTCTAGCGCCCATTTACAATCCCATCAAACCGTGGTACAATGAGAATTGTGAAAAAATTATCAGGAGACAATTCATGAAAAAATCTATCTTAACTACACTGCTTTTTGCAGTTCTTTACTTCCTCTGCATGGGGATTGGTGTCCTTTTGGGCAATCCCCTTGACCAAACTGGAAATATGTTTTATGCGCCTGCCTTTACTGCTCTTGTCGGCGGTAGCGTCTATATGATCCTAGTCGCAAAAGTTCCGCGCTTTGGAGCCATTACCACTATCGGCCTTGTCATGGCCCTCTTTTTCTTGGGATCTAAACACGGTGCTGGTGCCTTCCTTCCTGGAATTATCTGTGGCCTCCTAGCAGATGGAATAGCTCATTTAGGAAAATACAAGGACCAAACAAAGAATTTCCTTTCTTTCGTTATTTTCGCTTTTAGCACATCTGGACCAATTCTACTCATGTGGATTGCTCCCAAAACCTATATGGCTACTCTTCTGGCAAGAGGAAAATCACAAGAATATATCGACCGTATCATGGTTGCGCCAAATCCTGGAACCATCCTTTTATTTATCGCAAGTGTTGTCATCGGAGCCCTAGTGGGTGCCTTGATTGGACAAGCCTTGAGTAAAAAATTTGCACAGAAAATCTGATTACTAAAAAAGAGCCAGGCGGCTCTTTTTTATTTATGGCTCAAGACTTAGTCAAGAAGTCTCCCAAGAATTGATACTCTTCGAAAATCAAATTCAAACCACGTCAACGTCACCTTGCCGTACTCAAGTACAGCCTGCGGCTAGTTTCCTAGTTTGCTCTTTGATTTTCATTGAGTATGAATTGCAAAGATAATCAAAATGATAATAATGGTTGCCAAGATAGTCACATCGTGATTATAGCGGTTAAATCCATAAGCGATGGCTACGTTACCGATACCACCAGCTCCAACCGCACCAGCCATAGCCGTTTCCCCAACAAGGGAAATCAAGGTCACAGTTGTCACACGGATCAAATCTGGAAGACCTTCTAATAAGCCTGATTTTCCTAGGTTAACATTTTTTACCCGAAAAACTTCTTTTTTCTAGGGATAAAATGAGTCCTATCATACTCACTACCAAAAAGACCCACCAACAAAGCCTGATATCTTGTAAAGCTAAGAAGGAAAATACAGACATCCCCAAAGGTAATGTTAGGGAAAAAATCATACTCAAAAGATTATTACTTCTAGCTAATACATCCGCGCTCAAGTTAGACAATAACAGAGTATCTAATTTAGGCATTGATTTCGACATCAAATACATGACAAAAGCTAAGCAAGCAACACCTACTAGAGGAGAAAAATCTAAAATATTAGCAGTAGCAAGCAAGACAAACATAATTGCATTGAGCGATAGCAAACTTGAAAAAGACCATTTCCCAAAATAATCATGGGGAGTTAGGCTACCAAGAATAGCTCCTCCCAAGCTGACACATTCGATTAAAAATAGGGCCTGAGCATAGCTGAGATGATAGATAGTATGGTCTAATAAGTAAAAATGATAAATACCTCCAACAGCTCCTCCCAAAGTATTCATTACCAAAATGACAAGAATCATTTTAAGCAATGATTTACTTTCTCTCTGTCTAAATATATTATCCATGTCCGCATAGATTGCCTTAACTTGTTGAAGTAAACTAATAGGCTCATTCTCTACCGTTACAGACAAATGCGTCAATTCTCTTCTATTTTTGAACAAAATGAGAGAAGATAGTAAAAAGAAGCCAGCATTCACAATTGCAACAAAAGAAAAATCTTGATGGCTTGTTGTGAGTAACCACACTCCTAAGGCTTGACCTCCTAGATTTGATAAATAGGAAACAAACTGAGTAAAGGAATAAGCTTCATAGAGCTTATCTTCCGAAATATTATGCTGGATAATCGGCATACGAAGGCCTGCTGTATAATCCGATAAAATATCTGAACAGATATTAACCATACAGATAAAAGCAAACGTCACGAAGTTCTGATCATGAATCACACTAGCAATCAAAAGAAATAGTAGACTTTGCACACAACCAACCCAGATAATTGTCCCTGCTTTATTCCGAGTATGATCAGCCTTAATCCCAACATAAAAAGTAAATAGGAAAGGTAAAATCGTAATCATATTAGCCATAAATACAGCTATATTTTTAAAGGGTAGACTCGCAGCATAAACGATAAATACCAGATTATAAATATAAGCTCCACTTGAGCTTAAAAACCTCGATAAGGTCAGTATCCTAAATAAATGATGTCTTAAGAATAGTTTCATAACAGGCCTTTCTCACATTTCAAAGAGTATTCTATTGAATCCAGTCTAACAAAAAAGCGGGACTCCCCACTTTTTTGTAATATATTTTTTTCTGCAAATAGAAACTCTAGAGCCTAGAAACTACTAATTATCAATCCATCTACAAGACTATTTATTTTTCGTCAATCGATGTAATGAGAATATATTACAAATCTTCATTTGAGAGCTGATTTGCAAAATAGTTTTCATAGTATCTTGCACTATCTATATACTCTAAATCTTGTAAGATTGTAATGCCTCTCTGGATTTTTTCAAGACCCTTATTTTCTAATTTAAAAATAGTATCATAATACCCTTTAGCAATCATATAAATGATTTTAAGATAGGCTTGAGATTCTGGCAATTCTCGTTTTTCAATCTGAAAGATAAAATAATCTGCTTTTAATTTATCCTTTTCCTCTATCGCTTTAAAGAGTCCATTAATTAAAATGGTGTCAATACCAACTTTGTTACTCGGTAAAGAGCCTAATAAATCCGTCTTTTGTAACATCTCCCTAGAATATTTAAAATAGAGGGGCAGAGGGAACAAAGTAGAAATCGTTGAAAATAATTCCAATTCATAATTTCCCCAGATGTCAATAGTAAAAAAATAGTCATAGAGAAAAGTCAGTTCTTCATCCGTTGCTCTTATTTCTGAATCAAAAAACACAAGAAGGCTTTTGATACGAATCATTTGTAAAAGATAGCTTGTTTCACCACTTGATCTATACTTTTGAGTCGTCTCTTCATACAAGGAATGGAGAGAATCAATCCCTTCTCTGTCATATAAATCCCAAAGATTTTCTTGAAAAGCCAAAACCTTTTTCTGAGAAAAACCACGTACCAAGTACATAAATTCATTCAAATCAGAGTGGATGTTATCTAAGGCAGTAATTAATTTCATAGATGATAGGTCTGCTTCTCCACGCTCAAATTTGCTCAGCATGGAATAAGTAAACTCTCCTCCCGTCGCCTCCTGTAGAGATACATTCCGACTCTTTCTCAATTCTTTAAAAACTTCTCCCAGATTTTGCATATTGACTCCCCACAATTCTTAACTCTCTAACTCATAAAAGTAACGGTTGATAGCAACCAGTACAGAAAATTTCAAGTCTTGACTATAACGACAACTCCTATGAATGATGTACAGATTGCCTAGATCTCTTTATTTATGGCTCAATTTCTTGGTCAAGAAGTCTCCCAAGAATTGGATCGCAAAGATAATCAAAATGATAATGATGGTTGCTAAGATGGTCACATCGTGATTGTAGCGGTTAAATCCATAAGCGATGGCTACGTTACCGATACCACCAGCTCCAACCGCACCAGCCATAGCCGTTTCCCCAACAAGGGAAATCAAGGTCACAGTTGTCACACGGATCAAATCTGGAAGACCTTCTGATAGGTAAACACCCACGATATCCCAGAATGTCGCTCCGCTCGCTTGAGCCGCCTCAATGACACCGCCATCCAGTTCAGCCAAGACAACCTGTACCTGACGGGCAAAAAAGGCAAAGACTGCAAAAGATAGGGGTACGATAGCCGCATTTGGTCCGATACTTGTTCCTACGATTAGATGAGAGAAGGGTGACAAGACTGCCAAGAGAATAATAAAGGGAACCGCACGGAAAATAGAGGTGATTTTATCCAAAATCCAGAAAACAACTTTATTTTCCAAAACACCACCCGGCGCTGTCAAGACAAGGAAAAGGCCTGCCACTAGCCCCAAGAAACCTCCGATGATAAAGGACAGAACTGTCATATAAAGAGTTAGGTAGATGGCTGTTCCCCAGCCTGCTTGACCAGCCCAGCCCATCTTATAGACATTTGGCAAATAGGTTTGAATCAATGATTCCATCTTACTGTCCTCCCTTCAATACTTTTAGCTGTACACCTGCTTGACGAATGGCTTCTTGGGCACCTGCTAGCGCTGCTTTTTCACCTGACAAGACCACAACCAATTCTCCAACAGGAGTACCATCGAGAATTTCGATATTCCCATAGAGGATATTAGCTGTTACTTGGTAACGCTTGTACAATTCATTCAAAAGTGGCTCGTCTGTTGAAGCACCTGCGTACTTGAGCTGCACCAAAATGCTGTTTTCAGACAAGTGTTCCACGATTTCTTGCTTCTCGATTTTGACCATGGCTTCGTCAATACCTGTAGCTGTTGAGATAAAGTCTTGAGTCAAAGGTTGTTTAGGGTCTGAGAAGATTTCAAGGACACTACCCTCTTCAATCAAATGTCCGTCCTGCATAACTGCCACACGGTTGGCAATGTCTTTGACAATCTGCATTTCATGCGTAATCAAGACAACCGTCAATCCTAATTTTTGGTTCAAATCTTGCAACAAGGCCAAAATCTGCTTGGTTGTCTTAGGGTCAAGGGCAGACGTTGACTCATCTGAAATCAAAATTTTCGGATCATTTGCTAAGGCACGCGCAATGGCTACACGCTGTTTTTGCCCTCCAGATAATTGTGAAGGGTAGTTTTCAGCACGGTCCGCCAAGCCAACCAAGTCCAACAGCTTGGCTACTTTAGCCTTCTTTTCTTCCTTGCTAAGTCCAGAGTGTTTTAGGGCAAAGGCTACATTCTCCTCTGCTGTCTTTTGGCTCATCAGGTTAAAATGCTGGAAAATCATCCCGATATCCTGACGTTTACGACGCAACTGCTCGGCCGTCAAGGTCACCTTACCATCAAAAATCACATCGTCGTCAATGGTAATTTTCCCTGCAGATGGTTTTTGCAAGAGGTTAATCACCCGTACAAGGGTTGATTTCCCTGCTCCAGAATATCCAACGATTCCGTAGATATCCCCTTCTTGGATGTGAATGGTCACATCCTTGACCGCTGTGATGGTTCTCTTCTTTTGGTGAAAAGTCACATCGATCTGATCTAACTTGATAATATCTCTACTCATAGCTTCTAATCAGCTCCTCTACTAATTCAATATGGGTGTAATAATCGGCGATTCGCACGTTCTCATCTCCACCGTGGTCTCGGCTATTGGCATTTCCTAAACCGAAGGCTACCATAGGCACCTCTAGGGCATCAAAGACCGTATGCATAGGCCCAGTACCTGCCGTAGTCGGCAAGACTGAAACGCCCTGTGGATAGAATTTCTTGGCCAACTCGATCACATTGAGAATGGCTGGCGCGCTCATATCGCTTCGATAGCTCATCTCTCCCAAGGTATAGTATAATTCTACCCTATCAAAGCCATTTTTGTCTAGCTGTTTCCGAATTTTTTCCAGAACATCATGCGGTTCTAAGCCCGGAACCAGACGAACCTCTAGCTTGGCACTGGCTTCTGCAGGCAAAATCGTTTTGACTCCTAGTCCTTGATAACCTGACTGAATCCCTTCGATATTAAGCGCTGGCTCGAAAAAGAAACGTTTTAGAAAGGCCATCCGCTCCTCCTGTAAGAGAGGCAACTCCAATCCATAAATCCGACTGACTTCCTCTGGGTTTCGTTGACCATAAGTTTCTAGCAAGGCCATTTCTCGTTCATTTGGCTCTTGTACTTCTTCGTACAAGCCTTCAACCAAGATACGGCCATCTGCAGCGCGAAGAGACTGTAAGGCTTGAAGGAGATACCAGGGAGCTGATTCCACAACCCCACCATAACTCGAGTGGATATCGACATCAGCGCTTTTCACCTTGGCATCAAAGGTCACAATCCCCTTATTTCCACCAGAAATTTCTAGCTGTTCCAAGGCATTTTTGGTCCCTTGTTCCCAGACCAACAAATCCGCCCCACGGAGTTTATCCGCATGTTTTTCCAGATACTTATCTAGGTCTGTCGAGGCCGATTCCTCCGCACCCTCCATGATAAAGCTGATATTGACAGGCAAATCATCATGGTGCTGCATATATTTTCTCAAAGCACTCAAACGAGCTGTGATATGACCCTTGTCGTCATCAACCCCACGTCCATACATGAAACCATTGCGCACCGAAAGCGTAAAGGGATCCTCTGTCCAGACCTGATCTCCGTCCGCTGGCACAGTGTCATAGTGGTTATAGAAAATCAGGGTCTTGGCATCTGGACGTGAACTCTTGAAATGCGCCATGACAAAAGGCGCCGTGTAAGTCTCATCAATCTCCACTTCAGCCCCCACACGCTTGAAAATCTCACCCAGATAGTTTGCGACTTCCTTAAGTCCAACCTGCTGGGCAAAGACCGACTTCTTAGAAATTAAGGTACGCAAAACCTCAAAATAATGCTGGGCTACATGATCCTTTTCAAATTTTTCAATCTGTTCTTGTTCGCTAGGAAAAACCATATTCTCTCTACCTTTCTATGAAACTATAGTCTTCTTTACAATCCATGCTCTATACAAAAGTAAGAGGTGGAATTCTCTCTCCCACCTCCCTGTTTCTTATTACCAAACTGGTTGATCCAAACCGTCTGATGTTTCTTCGATAACTTTTTTCACTTCATCTGTATGGTAAGCTGCAACAACTTTCTTGATAGCATCAGTCTTAGGTGATGATTCCCAATCTTTTTTCGCAACAATGATGTTGTACCATTGTTTTGAGTTTTCATCAGCTTGTTCTTTGAAGAGTGCTTTCTTGTAGTCCAATTTTGCTTCTGTAACGAATGTATTGTTTACAACAGCAGCGTCAACTGATGACAATGAACGAGCTGTTTGGCTAGCGTCCAATTCAGTGATTTTCAAGTTCTTTGGATTTTCTTTGATGTTAGCAACTGTTGCAAGAGCAGTTCCTGAAACATCCAATTTAATCAAGCCAGCTGATTGAAGCAAGTAAAGCGCACGGCTTTCGTTTGTAGCATCGTTCGGTACAGCGATTTCTCCATTTGCTGGGATGTCTTCAACTTTAGTGTACTTGTTGTCACTTCCATTCAAACCTGAGTAAAGGCGGATTGGAGAGATGTAAGTATCTGCAATGGCTACAAGGTCTTTTCCGTTTTCTTTGTTCCAGTTGTTCAAGAAGTTGTAGTGTTGGAAAGCGTTCAAGTCTACTTCACCATCAGCAGTTGCCTTGTTTGGTTGTGAGTAGTCTGTGAACTCTGTAAATTCCAAGGTAATGCCATCTTTTTTAACCAATTCTTGGATTTTGTCCCAACGTTTTTCTTCGGAACCGCTACGGTTAACAGTTGCGATTTTAACGGTTGTTGCATTGTCTGCTTTCTTTTCTGAGTTTCCGCAAGCTGCAAGAGTCAAACCTGCGACTGTAGCAAGGGCTGCTACACCAAGCCATTTTTTGATTTTCATGATTCTTTCTCCTTAAAAATAATACCGTACTAGTATCTCACAATTTGTTTTATTTCACAAATTGTTATTAGATAGTCAGATATATAGTTTAAAACTATATCCCTAAAAACTGAGAAACCACCCACCTTACTCAGAATGGATGATTTCAAGAAATTATTTAATATCAGCTTCTGCTGGTAGATAAGTGTCGCCGAAGAATTGTTTAGACAATTTTTCAAGCGTTCCGTCTTTGTAAAGTTCTTGGATACGTTTGTCTACAAATGTTTTCAACTCATCTTGACCTTTAGCAAGAAGTGGGTAAACGTAAGGTTGTTGGTCGCTTGGAAGTTCGATCACTTTCAAGTTGTCCAAACCTTGGTTCTTGATAACTGTCTCAACACCGATTTTATCAAAAATCTTGTAGTCAAACTGGCCATCGCTCAAGCGTCCCATGATTTGTTGGAAGTCAGCTCTAGTGTAGTTAAGGACAGTTGGATTATCCGCATGTTCTGTGTTGTATGCTTCCAATTGTTTAGCTGAGGTTGTTCCTTGAACGACTTCAGTAGATTTTCCACCGATATCATCAAGAGACTTAATGCTAGTGTCGTCCTTCTTCACAACAAGAACGTTAGGGTTTTTAGCAGTTGGCGCTGCGTAGAGGTATTTCTCTGCACGTTCTTTGGTATAACTGAGGTTGTTAACGGCCATTTGGTAACGATCGCTATCAAGTCCTGGGAAAATCCCTGACCACTCTGTCTTTTCAAACTTGACAGTATACTTGTCTGAGTCTTTAAAAATAGCACGAATAAGCTCAATCTCGTAACCTGTCAATTCACCATTTTCTTCATAGATAAATGGTTTTGGTGATCCGTTAGTTGCTACGATGATTTCTTTCTTGCTAGCTGCTTCTTCTTTCTTAGCACCACCTGAGCAAGCTGCTAGCACACCTGCAGCAACAAGCCCTAGGGCAGCAAGAGATGAATATTTAACGATTTTTTTCATGTCATTTCCTCCAAAATAGAATACCTTATAATCTTAACAGAAAAAGACCATTTACGCCATTATATGATATCTATATCTGTGATAGATTTTCTTTATAGCCCATTTAAAATAGTAAACGCAGGACGGCAATCAAGACAACTCCAAAGAGAACTGTTCCGACTAGATTGCGGTAGCGGAAGGCTACCCAAGCTGTTGGAAAGACGGCTAAGAAGTCTAGCCATTTAATTTGAGGAAGGCTCCCAACCTTACCTGTCACTACGCTTGACAGAATCAAGGCAAAGATAATAGAAACGGGCAAGAACTTCAAAAAACGCTCAACGATTGCAGGCAAGCCCTTATACTTGACCAAGATGAAGGGAATCATACGGGGAATCCAAGTCACAAGACCAGAGAAAATAACTGCTAATAAAAGATACTTACTGACCATCTAAAACCACCCCCATTGTACAACCAAGTAGCGTTGCAAACAGAACAGCTAGTGACTGAGACACCACTGTCAAGAGTAAAAAGAAGGACACCGCAACAACTGCTAGGATAATGAGCAGATTGCGGACAGGAATCCGTCTTTGCATAATCTGGAATTGCGAAGCAAAAATGCCGATAAACATCCCAACCAAAGCAAAGTCTAAACCAAAGATTTCTGGATTTGGTAGCAGACCACCCAGAGCCGTTCCAACCACTGTTCCCACAAACCAAGCCACATAGCTGTTGAGATTGTTTCCGTGCATCCACATAGGATTGACCTTGTCTGCATGGGCCAATTCGCCCATCAAAACGCCATAAGTCTCATCCGTCAAGATACTAGACATACCGATATTGTGCCAAAGACTGGTATGACGGAAATAGGTCGATGCGTGTAAACTCAACAAAAAGAGACGCAAATTAATCAAAAAAACCGTCATAGCAATGGCAGCCACAGGAGCCTGCACTGCAATCAAGGCCAACATGGCAAACTGGGCACTCCCAGCATAAACAAAGAGGCTCATCAAGCCCATCTCAACAGGTGTCACATAGGGCGCACCGATAATCCCACAGGCAAGGCCAATACTGACATAACCAAGGGCCGTTGGCATGGCTGCCTGCGCCCCCTCCCAAAATCCTTTTTCTTTCATCTTTCTCCTCATATTGTCTTAATAAATGGGCTGAAAAGGCTCCAGCCACAGCATGGACTATTATAACACATTCAAGAAAGAGAAAAAAGTCTGCTGATTGTAATCAGACAGACTCCATTTTATTCCATCGTATCAAAAGCGAGACTTGGTTTGGCATTGAGGTCCAAGCCTTGCTTATATTCTTTTTCATTTTAGATTCATCCATTATACGATGTTATACCGTATTTATAATGAATCATATCTTAAAAATACCAGACCACACTATTCCCTGCTTGTATTTAGCTTCTTTCTTTTGGACAATTTTTGCTAAATCCAACAACTCTGTCGGCGGTTCACCTTTAAAGCCCAATAATTCTTTAGAGACGGCAAATGAGAGACGTGCAGCTAACAAATCTTCACTAGTACTAGAAAACTGTTTCGCTGTTTCCAGCAATTGCTTCCTAAATTCTTCCGTCAAGCTAATTTCTTTATTATTGTACAGGGAATGAATTAGAATTTGTAACTGACTTTGTTTTTCCATCGTTTACCTCATTTTATCTAGGACGCCAAGTTTCACTTTTAGTCCAGCTATTTACAGTATGCTCAGAATTAAACATATACTGTCTACTGTCCGAATTCCCATCTATAAACCACTTCTGCGACCTAGGATTTGCTTCAAGTGTTTTACAAGAACAGTATAACACGGAAATTGGCTTATTTTAGAAAATCGCATATTTGATATTTTTTCTTATAGAAATTTCAGATTTGCGATTTTAGTAGATTTGATTATTTCCCTGGTATAATAAAGTTATTACTAATTAAGGAGTGGAGCAACTATGAAAAAACAAGTTTTAACATTATTAACAATCGTTGCTGATATTATTATATTTTTCCCATTTCTAACTAATCGATAAGCTCTTTGTATTGCTGCAAACGCAATTCAAAAAGGGCTATCAATTGTGGATTTTCTAATACTTGCAGAGATTGAATAAAGTGTTCAATCTCTTTTTGATTGTTTCCTTTGGTTTGAAGGAAAATCTGCATTTTCTTTAAAAACTGCCACAATACTTTTTCAAAAACATCATATGGTCGCAACATGCTCTCCAGCTCAGCTTCAAAGATTGGAATATAAGAAAATAACTTGCGCTCCATAAGTTCTGAAATGATATTAAGATAACCACTTTTCATATACCATCGATTGTGCACTAACTCTTTAAATTCTTTGGATTTTTCAATTAAAGCGGTTGATAAAAATATCAAATCTTGGTTGCTCAAGAAGGGCATGGTATTGCAAAAGAGATAGAGTTCAAACCAGGTCCAAGACTCGATAGCATAGAGATAGGTGGTCAAAAACTCCCTATCCTCCTCTGTTAGCGGATAGCCCTTATTTAAGGAATGGATGGCATTTTTAATCACAATAGCATTCAAACGACGATAGGTCTGCGCCATCTGTTCTTGCTCGACTTCCTCCAACAGTTGCTCTAAGCCAGCCATATCTTGATGGGCAAAGCGATCCACAACCCTTCTACCAATTCGCATATGTGGGGATTCTTGATAGTTGTTGAGCTTGTGCCCAAACTCATCAAAATTCATATTGATTCCTTGGATGGCTAAGATCAGCTTGTCCGCAGATAGCATAGACTGCCCTAGTTCAAACTTGGACAACTGAGAGGCTGTTAGACCAACACAAGCCACATCTGACTGCTTGAGCTTTCTCGCTAAGCGCAATTCCTTGTAAAATTCTCCCAATTCCATTCTCTCAATCATCTGACCACTTCCTATTCTTTATATATTATATCATTATTTACAATTATTTGTCAAAATATTCTGACATTTAAGAGAGCAAAAAAGCCAGCCTTAAGCTGACTCTTTATTCCATGGTATCAAAGGCAAGACTTGGTTTGGCATTGAGGTCCAAGTTTGCAAAGTTTTCTTTGTTCCACTCGCTGACGCTGGCATAGGCAATCATACCTGCATTGTCTCCGCAGAGACGAAGTGGGGGAATGATGACCTTGACATCTGTGATTTCGGCTGCTAGGCGTTCTCTGAGACCTTTATTGGCTGCCACACCACCTGCCACGACAAGAGTTTTAACAGGGTATTTCTCCAAAGCTTTCTTAGTTTTTGCCATGAGAATATCCATAACTGCCGCTTGGAAGGAAGCACACAAGTCCGCTGTAGACAAACTTTCTCCCTTTTGCTCAGCATTGTGATGAAGATTGATAAAGGCAGACTTCAAACCTGAGAATGAAAACTCCAGATTATCTTCCTTAATCATAGCACGAGGAAAATCATAAATATCCTGTCCCTGATGAGCTAGCTCGTCAATCTCACGACCTGCAGGATAGGTCAAGCCCATGACACGGCCTACCTTATCATAGGCTTCCCCAACCGCGTCATCTCGCGTTTCCCCAACAATCTTGTAGTCACCAGCCTCAGAAACATAAACCAACTCTGTGTGTCCACCGCTGACCAAGAGGGCTAGCAAGGGAAACTCCAAAGGCTCCACACTCTGAGCGGCCATAAGGTGGCCAGCCATGTGGTTAACAGGGATAAGTGGAAGTCCATGTGCCCAAGCAAAGGCCTTGGCAGCTGACAAACCAACTAGTAAGGCTCCAACTAATCCTGGCCCATAGGTAACCGCCACAGCTGTTACATCGTCTTCGGTAATCCCTGCTTCTGCCAACGCCTCCTCGATGCAGGCTGTAATGACCTCGACATGGTGACGGCTAGCTACTTCTGGTACTACGCCCCCAAAACGTTTGTGGCTCTCAATTTGACTAGCAATGACATTGGACAAGAGCTCATCGTCGTTTTTTAAGACGGCGACACTGGTCTCATCACAGGATGTCTCAAATGCTAAAATATATCTATCCTTCATCTATTTCTCTCTTCATGATAATGGCGTCCTCGACTGGGTCATGGTAGTAGGCCTTTCGCTCAGCGATGACCGCCATCTTTTCTTTCTTGTAAAATGCTTGCGCTCGGTGATTTGACTTTCTGACTTCGAGGAAAATCTCCTTATCTGCCGGCAATGTCGCAAACAAGGCTGAAGCAATCCCCTGACCCTGATAGGCTCCTTTGACAGCGATTTGCAGGACTTCTGCTTCAAAAAGATTCTCCTGTACAGCTAGAAATCCAATCACTTCTGCCCCATCATAAGCCAGAGCATACCAAGTCTGGTCTTGAGACAGGTCTGCTTGGATTTGTTCCAGCGTCCAAGGACTGACTGGGTAAACAGCTGCCATGACAGCGTAGATGGCTTTAGCTAGATCAGGCTGTTGTTGGATTCGTTTGATTTCTATCATAGTCGTTTAATGTAGGACTCGCCAGACTCCGTATGGTTCTTAAGCCAGTTTTCCTCAGCCTCGACACGCTTGAGGTAATTCGGAACAAAGTCGTGCAAGGAGTCTGCTTCCTTATCCCAAGCCCAAAGAGCAAGATTGGCTGCATTAGGCAAGGTTTCTTTGTAATCAGTCCTTGGCAAGTGTTCTTGAATCTGCTCCACAAAGGAGACAACTTCTCCGACAAAGGTTACCTGACTAGCACCCTTGATTAGCTCGATGACTCGCTCAAAAGGCAAGTGTGCTTCTGGCATGACAGATTTAGCATTTTCATAAAATCCTGCATAAACATTGTTGCGACGCGCATCCATTAAGGGGACAAACAAGCCTTCTTGTTGGTAGGGCACCATAGCCAAGAGGCTAGATATACCAACTAACTCAATGTTCAGAGTATGAGCCAAAGTCTTGGCAGTTGCTACCGCAATTCGCAAGCCTGTGTAGCTACCTGGTCCTTCAGCCACCACGATTCGGTCCAAGTCCTTGGGTGTCCAATCCAAACTTGCCATCAAAAAATCGATGGCAGGCATAAGGGTAATACTGTGATTTTTCTTAATATTAATAGTCGTCTCGGCAAGAACCTGCTTATCCTCTAAAATAGCGAGAGAAAGAGCCTTGCTAGACGTATCAAAAGCTAATACTTTCATAACACATTCCTATCTTTTTGTCTGCTTACTATTATACTACAAAAGCTGGCACATGGGAATTTTCTTTATCCCCAAACAAAAATGCCCACACTTAGCCCAAAAACAATTCGCAAATAAAATTCAAAAAAATGCTCACTTTTTCTTTTACTTTACGAATATAAAAGTGAACAAGAAAAAAGGAGGAAAGTTCAATGACAAATTTTGACGTTCTTGACAATCAATTTTTATCCCTATCTGAAAATGAATTATCAGATATTGATGGCGGTCTCGCTCCCTTGGTTATCTTTGGAGTAGCAGTATCTTGGAAAGCTATTGCAGGTGGAACAGCACTTATAGGTTCTGGTTTGGCAGCTGGTTATTTTTTAGGAGGAGATTAATATGATGCAAGATTTGAACAACTATCGTGAAATTTCTAATAAGGAATTGCAAGAAATAAAGGGTGGCTTTGGTGTAGGTGTTGGTATTGCTTTATTTATGGCAGCTTATACCATTGGGAAAGATCTCCGTAAAAAGTTTGGTAAGTCATGCTAGATAAAAGACACATTTTTAGAAGGATAAATTTTATTATCTTTATCTCTTACAGTTTGCTCAGTATTCTCAATGATTTAAACATTACTACTATCCCTTTACCATTCGATTTATCTGTTTGTATTGTTTTATTTTTATGTTTCAACTCTATTTTTGAACAGAAGAATTATTAACATAAAACTAATAAGCTCTGAAAATTCCATTGTCATGTCATTTTAGAAAAATGCAAAGATCACCTCATCTTGATAGATGGGGTGGAATTTTCGTGTCGTAAATCTACTATCACTATATCCCCAAACAAAAATGCCCCAGCATGAGCAGGGCATCTAAGCATTTAATCCAAAGTAAAATACCAACCAAACGACATAGGTTACAAGGAGAAGAAAGATCGAGTAAAGAGTCACAAAGGTAATTTTCCACAAGAACTTGCTTTGTCGTTGTTCTAGTTTTGCAAACAGAAGATTCCCTCCATAAACGCAAGCAACAAAAACGATAAAAGCTAGCAAACGAACTCCTATCGCAAATTCAAACAAACTAATCATAGGGCAATCTCCTTGACTTAAAAACTATAGGGAATTGTGACAAACGATAAATTCCACTTCCATTATCAAGATAACATATTTTCTCTATTTTTGCAAACGCTTACTAAAGAGATCGCCTCCTAACTTTCTCGTTTCCGTCTTTTACTAATTTTTCATTTTATGTTATAATTGAAACAATTGTAACGAATCAAGGTCAATCTAGACACAAAATGGGATGAAATCAAGCAAATATCTGCTAAAAGTTTGGAATAAGCTGACCTGTAAAATAGAAAGGAACTATATGATTTACAAAGTTTTTTACCAAGAAACAAAAGAACGTAGCCCACGTCGTGAAACTACACGCGCACTTTACCTAGACATCGATGCCAGCTCAGAACTTGAGGGCCGTATCGCTGCTCGCCAACTTGTCGAAGAAAATCGCCCAGAGTACAATATCGAGTATATCGAACTCTTGTCTGACAAATTGCTAGATTACGAAAAAGAAACTGGCGCCTTCGAAATTACGGAGTTCTAATATGGCCTATACTCTTAAACCTGAAGAAGTCGGCGTTTTTGCCATCGGTGGTCTGGGAGAAATCGGGAAAAATACATACGGGATTGAATACCAAGACGAGATTATCATCGTCGATGCTGGGATTAAATTCCCAGAGGATGACTTGCTAGGTATCGACTATGTCATTCCTGACTACTCTTACATCGTGGACAATATCGACCGCGTCAAGGCTGTTCTGATTACGCACGGACACGAGGACCACATTGGTGGGATTCCTTTCCTGCTCAAGCAAGCAAATGTCCCTATCTACGCTGGACCGCTTGCCTTGGCTTTGATCCGTGGGAAGCTCGAAGAACACGGCCTCTTGCGCAACGCCAAACTTTACGAAATCAACCACAACACTGAGTTGACCTTTAAAAATCTCAAGGCAACTTTCTTTAGAACGACTCACTCTATTCCAGAGCCTTTAGGGATTGTCATTCATACTCCTCAAGGGAAAATTGTCTGTACGGGTGACTTCAAGTTTGACTTAACACCAGTTGGTGAACCGGCAGATTTGCACCGTATGGCTGCGCTTGGTGAAGAAGGCGTGCTCTGTCTCCTGTCTGACTCGACAAATGCAGAAGTGCCAACCTTTACCAACTCTGAAAAAGTCGTTGGCCAGTCCATCATGAAGATTATCCAAGGCATAGAGGGACGTATCATCTTTGCATCCTTTGCCTCAAATATCTTCCGTCTCCAGCAAGCAACAGAAGCTGCTGTTAAGACTGGACGTAAGATTGCTGTCTTTGGTCGCTCTATGGAAAAGGCCATTGTCAACGGAATCGAGCTTGGCTACATCAAAGCTCCTAAGGGAACCTTTATTGAGCCAAATGAAATCAAAGACTACCCTGCAGGCGAGGTTCTCATCCTCTGTACAGGTAGTCAGGGTGAGCCGATGGCTGCCCTCTCTCGTATCGCTAACGGAACCCACCGTCAGGTGCAACTCCAACCAGGTGATACAGTTATCTTCTCTTCTAGTCCAATCCCTGGAAACACTACTAGCGTCAACAAGCTGATCAACATCATTTCTGAAGCTGGTGTCGAAGTTATCCACGGTAAGGTTAACAATATCCATACATCTGGACACGGTGGCCAGCAAGAGCAAAAACTCATGCTCCGCTTGATTAAGCCAAAATACTTCATGCCTGTCCACGGTGAATACCGCATGCAAAAAGTCCATGCTGGACTTGCGGTAGATACTGGTGTTGAGAAGGACAATATCTTTATCATGAGCAATGGTGATGTGCTTGCCCTTACTGCTAACTCAGCTCGTATTGCAGGTCACTTCAACGCCCAAGATATCTATGTCGATGGAAATCGTATCGGTGAAATCGGCGCAGCTGTCCTCAAAGACCGTCGTGATCTATCTGAAGACGGTGTCGTTCTGGCAGTCGCAACTGTTGACTTCAAATCGCAGATGATTCTGTCTGGTCCAGACATCCTCAGTCGAGGCTTTGTCTACATGAGAGAGTCTGGCGACTTGATTCGCCAAAGCCAGCGCATCCTCTTCAATGCAATTCGTATCGCACTGAAAAACAAGGATGCTAGCGTGCAATCTGTCAATGGTGCCATTGTCAACGCTATTCGCCCCTTCCTCTATGAAAATACAGAACGTGAACCGATTATCATCCCTATGATCCTCACACCAGATGAAGAATAAATCATAAAACAGCCCCGATTTTTCGGAGCTGTTTTTCTCTATGCTTTCTTTTGAGATTAAAACTCAATAAAAATCGAAATCAGACTAGAAGGCTAGTCGAAAGCATAACTTGAGTTAGCTCCCATAGTTCGGGGAACTATGGGAGGCTGGAGATGAATCAAAGCCAAGCTTTGAACTCATTCGTAAGAAGCCGACGACGTATCATTTTGATTTTTGAAGAGTTTTAGAAATACTACGATTTTTACCTTCCAGATACACCATCAAAATAGAAATATCTGCTGGGTTTACTCCCGAAATACGGCTGGCTTGGCCGATGGTTTCTGGATTGATGAGTTTAAACTTCTGGCGGGCTTCTGTTGCGATAGAGTCAATGTCATCCCAGTCGATATTAGCTGGAATGCGTTTTTCTTCCATGCGTTTCATCTTGGCAACCTGGTCCATGGCTTTGGAAATATAGCCTTCGTACTTGATTTCTGTTTCAATCAATTCGATAATCTTGTCATCCAAGTCCTCTGCTGCTGGTCCGATGAAGGCCACCACATCTTGGTAAGACACTTCTGGACGGCGAAGGAATTCCTTGGCTGTCACTGCATCGGTCAACGGCTTGAATCCCATCTCCTCAACCTTAGCATTGGTTTCCTTGACTGGCTTGAGTTTGATGCTGTCTAGGCGCTTCATCTCATTGTCAAATTGATTTTTCTTGATTTCAAAGCGAGCCCAGCGTTCATCATCCACAAGTCCAATCTCGCGTCCCATCTCAGTCAAACGCATATCAGCATTGTCATGGCGGAGAATGAGGCGGTATTCAGCACGACTGGTCAAAAGGCGATAAGGCTCAATCGTTCCCTTAGTCACCAAGTCATCAATCATGACCCCAATATAGCCGTCACTGCGCTTCAAAATCAACTCAGGCTTGCCTTGGACTTTCAAAGCCGCATTGATACCAGCTATAATCCCTTGGCCTGCTGCCTCTTCGTAACCTGACGTTCCATTTGTTTGACCAGCAGTGAAAAGTCCTGAGATTTTCTTGGTTTCCAAAGTCGCACGCAACTGATGAGGCAAGACCATATCATACTCAATGGCATAACCTGTCCGCATCATCTCAGCATTTTCCAAACCTTTGATGGAATGAACCAAGTCACGCTGGACATCCTCAGGCAGACTGGTTGAGAGTCCTTGAACATAGACTTCCTCAGTATTGCGCCCTTCTGGCTCAAGGAAGAGTTGGTGGCGTTCCTTGTCCGCAAAGCGCACAATCTTGTCTTCAATCGACGGACAGTAACGAGGTCCCACTCCCTTGACCACACCTGTAAACATAGGTGCACGGTGGAGGTTGTTTTGGATAATCTCATGACTGGTACCATTGGTATAGGTCAACCAACATGGCACTTGGTCCTTGACATAATCCTCATCTCGTGAAGTGTATGAGAAATGATTAGGCGCTTCGTCTCCTGGCTGAATCTCGGTCACATCGTAGTTGATAGAAGAAGCCTTGACACGTGGAGGAGTTCCTGTCTTGAAACGACCAATTTCGAGGCCCAATTCCTTGAGGTTGTCAGCAAGGTTAATAGAAGCCAAGCTGTGGTTAGGCCCTGACGAGTACTTGAGGTCTCCAATGATAATTTCCCCACGGAGGGCTGTCCCTGTCGTCACGATAACGGCCTTAGCAGCATATTCTTGATGGGTAGCTGTACGAACACCAACAACCTTGCCATCTTCCACCAAAATCTCATCAATCATGGTTTGACGAAGGGTCAGATTCTCTTGATTTTCAACCGTCTTGCGCATCTCCTTAGAGTAAAGCTCCTTGTCAGCCTGCGCACGAAGGGCACGAACAGCTGGCCCCTTCCCTGTGTTGAGCATCTTCATCTGGATGTAAGTCTTGTCAATGGTTTTTGCCATCTCGCCACCAAGTGCATCAACTTCACGCACGACAATCCCCTTGGCAGAACCACCGATAGAGGGATTACAAGGCATGAAAGCCAGCATTTCAATGTTGATAGTCGCAAGCAAAACCTTACAACCCATACGGCTAGCTGCTAGGGATGCTTCTACCCCAGCGTGTCCCGCACCAATTACAATAATATCGTATTCTTCAGTAAAATTATAAGTCATTTCTTAACCTTTCAAAAATTTCTCGCAAATAAGGAACTAACTTCTCCTCCTCTAGAGCTTGATTCATAGTGACCCATTTAAAGCGTGTATGCTCTTCGGGATCTAATCTGATAATTGGCTTCTCCCCAACCCACTCTGCTTCATAAACTAAGCGAGTAAAGACAGTATCCTTAGAGGTATCCAGTTGACTATCTTCGTGAAGAAGTTTGAGCGAACTGCTATCTAGCCTAACTCCCGCTTCTTCAATACATTCTCTAAGAGCTCCATCTCGCGGAAGTTCACCCTTTTCAACCCCGCCACCAGGAATATCCCAGTAAGTTGGATAAACATTGGGTTGTCCTCTTTTAATTTTCGAACGCTGAATGAGCAAATAATCATCACCACTATGAACAAGTACATGGGCAATAAGCTTAACCATCCTTTTCTCTCCTATTCCTCAAGATGAATGTGTCTTAGTTGGCCGTCCCAATCTGGCAGGGCTGTTTTTAAAAAGGATGGAACTAGATTGATACCCTCAAGCTTGTCTATGTCAATCCATTCACAGGGCTGCATTTTCTCATCTTCCTGCATGGTCAATGGGGCATCTTCAAGCAAATCCACCAGATAATGAAACTCGATATTGTGATAGGAAACACCGTCTTGTTCAAAACGATTTTCAACCACGAAAGCTAGTTGCCCAGCTTGAGCTTTGACACCCAGTTCTTCCCTCACTTCACGGACTACCGCGTCCTCCGTGCTTTCATTGACTTGAATCGCACCGCCGATAGTGTAATACTTGTCCTTGTCTTTGGTAACTAAAAGCTTGCGATTTTGGACAATCAAGGCTGTCGCCCGAACACCAAAAACCGTATTTTCCACTTTTGTCCTAAAGTCTTGCTGAGTCATTCTTATCCTTTCCCTTAAACGACACAAAAACAGTCAAAACTCCAAAGAAGTGCAGGACAAAAAAGCCTGCAACATCCATGAGCTTTGACCATCATTTCTATTGCTTTTATTATTGTAGCAAATTGAGAAAATTTGTCAATCTAAATGTACTGACAAACTTGTCCATCGCGGTAAGCATTGTCAATCAAGCCACCACCTAGACACTCCTCGCCATCGTAAAAGACAACTGCCTGTCCTGGTGTAATCGCACGTTGTGGCTCTGCAAAGATGACCTCTGCCTTGTCTCCTTTAACATGTACTGTCACCTTAGAATCAGGCTGACGGTAGCGGAATTTAGCCGTACATTCGAGCGTAAACTCCTCTGGCATATCACGAGTAAAGTGGACTTGACTAGCCTCTAGGCTGGTTGACATGAGCGAATCATGGTAGAAACCTTGACCGACATAGAGGATGTTCTTGCTTAGGTCTTTTCCGACAACGAACCAAGGGGCATTGTCACCGCCGTGTTGCCCACCGATACCGAGACCACCACGCTGACCAATTGTATAATACATAAGGCCTGCATGCTCACCCATATCGCGTCCATCCACAGTCATCATGCGACCAGGCTGAGCTGGCAGGTAGTTGCTGAGGAAGTTTTTAAAGTTCTTTTCTCCGATAAAGCAAATTCCTGTCGAGTCTTTCTTCTTAGCAGTCGCAAGGCCTGCTTCTTCTGCTAGTCTGCGAACTTCAGGCTTTTCCAAATGTCCCAATGGGAACATGGTTTTTTGGAGTTGTTCCTGCGAAAGTTGGCTGAGGAAATAGGTCTGGTCCTTGCCATTGTCCACACCACGAAGCATATGAACAGTGCCGTCCTCATCACGCGCCACTCGAGCATAATGCCCAGTCGCTACATAATCTGCCCCCAAGGTCATGGCATAGTCCAAAAAGGCCTTGAACTTGATTTCCTTGTTGCACATAACATCTGGATTTGGCGTGCGTCCTGCACGGTATTCCGCTAGGAAATACTCAAAAACGCGGTCCCAGTACTCTTTTTCAAAATTGACAGAGTAGTAAGGAATGCCAATCTGGTCTGCCACCGCAGCCACATCTTTGTAATCTTCGGTCGCCGTACAGACGCCGTTTTCATCTGTGTCGTCCCAGTTCTTCATGAAGATACCGATCACATCGTAGCCCTGCTCCTTGAGCAAAAGAGCCGTCACCGACGAATCAACACCACCACTCATCCCCACGACAACACGTGTTTTAGAGTTATCACTCATGGTAAGTCTCCCATCTATTCGTTTATTCACGATTGAAGGTCGTGTGTGCTTCACGATTGAAGGTCGCTTGAGCAGTATTCATTATAACATGCTTGGTTAGAGAAGACAAGAAAGAGGCTGATAATCTACCAACCTCTGATTTTATTGATAAAAACTTTAGTCATCATCGTCTCTATAAAAATATTTTCTATACACTCTTGATAATACCAAAATTAATGCCAATATCATACCAAGAGCTATAATAATAGAATTTATTAGATTTATTTTAGTATGTCCAATCACTAGTCCAATAATTGGGCTAGTAGACATGCCTAGATATAATAAAAGTGACAAAAAATGAATCTCACCAATTCCTGCAAAAAAATGTTTCATGTAATGATTCTCCATTTGCTCCATTAAATCCGTTTTATTTTAGAGTAGCATAAAATAAGCAATCCTTCAATAAAATCCATTGACGAAATACTATTCTAAAGCATTGATAACTCAGATTTCTCAGAATAGAGCTGTCCAAACTATCGAACAGCTCAAACACACACATATCCATGCAATTCTACATTTAGAATTGCTTTAAAATAAATGTTTTAGGATTATTCTAAGCCTTTGACTGCTTAAAATTTTACGTTCTGAAGAATTCTAAAGCTAGAATAGCTCAAAACAATGAGAACTTAAGTATTCGAAGCTTAAGAGTCATACGATTTCCAAATAAGTGTTTTAAAATTAAATTTTAAAGGTATCCTTAAATCTAAAGATTTTTGATAAGATTTCTGTATTTTTCACAATTCAATGATTCGATGACATTGTTGGGCTACATAAGCATCGTGGGTCACAATAATGACTGTTTTCC
>NZ_CAUQWY010000018.1:0-41270 GCF_963521865.1 uncultured Streptococcus sp. | reverse complement strand
TTCTCAATCCTATCTCCTATTTAAAGAGTTAGCTCACTAACTTAATGACATTGAGCCTTGCTCAGGCTTTTTCTATATATATTATAGCACAAAAAAGCGACTATGAAAACGCTATTAAATTATTTATTGGTAGCACTTGTACTAAAAATAAGTTAAAAATTACTAATTTTACTTTCTTATATAAATTATTCCTTCCAAAATCTTATGATTTACTCTGTTTATTATAATTATTATATAAATTTACTTGACTTTTTACTATATAGATAATAAAATTAAATTAGTTTTATGTAAACGTTATCAAAATAGTTATATCAAGGAGATTTTATCATGAAACTAGACAAGAAACAGCGTTTCTCAATCCGCAAGTATGCAGTCGGAGCAGCTTCTGTACTGATAGGATTTACCTTCAGTGCGCAAGTCGTATCTGCAGATGGACTCACACCAGCACCAAAAGCTACTGAAACTTTGCAAGCTATGCCGGATAGCCCACAAGCATCAGAAGCACCAATTCAAGATAAAGAAGAAAAACTTGTAAAACAAGCTGATAAAACCATAAAAGAGGAAGTTAAAACTAAAAAAGATACTGTTAACACAGTTGTTCCAAAAACAGACAATGCGGTAGCACCGGCAGTAACAGAACATACCAGCCCAGCCCCTACTACGGAAGCAGAAAACACAACTCAAGTAGAAAAAAGTGCAGAGAGTGCTAATACTGAGAAGAAAAACGATCCTGCTACTCCTGCTGTACTCGCTCCGACTACCGAACGTGCCACTCAAACTAATAAAAAGCTAGCGAAAAAGAAAATTGTTTCTATTGATGCTGGACGTAAATATTTCTCACCAGAGCAACTAAAGGAAATCATCGATAAAGCGAAACATTATGGCTACACTGATTTACACCTATTAGTTGGAAATGATGGGCTCCGCTTCATGTTGGACGATATGAGCATCACAGCTAACGGCAAGACCTATGCGAATGACGATGTCAAACGTGCCATTGAAAAAGGTACGAATGATTATTACAACGACCCAAACGGCAATCACTTAACAGAAAGTCAAATGACAGAACTGATTACCTATGCCAAAGATAAAGGTATCGGTCTCATCCCAACAGTAAATAGTCCTGGTCACATGGATGCGATTCTCAATGCCATGAAAGAATTGGGAATCCAAAACCCTAACTTTAACTATTTTGGGAAGGAATCAGCCCGTACTGTAGATCTTGACAACGAACAGGCAGTCGCTTTTACAAAAGCCCTTATCGATAAGTATGCTGCTTATTTCGCGAAAAAGACTGAAATCTTCAACATCGGACTTGATGAATATGCCAATGACGCTACAAACGCTAAAGGTTGGAGCGTTCTTCAAGCTGATAAATACTATCCAAACGAAGGCTACCCTGTAAAAGGATATGAAAAATTTATTGCCTACGCCAATGACCTAGCTCGTATTGTAAAATCGCACGGTCTAAAACCAATGGCCTTCAATGATGGTATTTACTACAATAGTGATACTAGCTTCGGAACTTTTGACAAAGATATCATCGTTTCAATGTGGACTGGTGGTTGGGGAGGTTACGACGTCGCTTCTTCTAAACTTCTAGTAGAAAAAGGTCACCAAATCCTAAACACTAACGACGCTTGGTACTATGTTCTTGGGCGAAATGCAGATGGCCAAGGTTGGTACAACCTTGATCAAGGATTAAACGGTATCAAGAACACTCCAATCACTTCGGTACCAAAATCCGACGGAGCAACTATTCCATTCATCGGTGGTATGGTATCTGCTTGGGCTGACACTCCATCTGCACGTTATTCACCGTCACGCCTCTTCAAACTCATGCGTCAATTCGCAAATTCTAATGCTGAATACTTCGCAGCTGATTATGAGTCTGCAGAACAAGCACTTAACGAGGTACCCAAAGATCTTAACCGTTATACTGCAGAAAGCGTCGCAGCAGTTAATGAAGCGACAAAAGCTATCCGTTCGCTTGATAGTAACCTCAGCCGTGCCCAACAAGACACGATTGACCAAGCAATTGCAAAACTTCAAGAAGCAGTCAGCAATTTGACCTTCACACCAGAAGCTCAAAAAGAAGAAGATACTAAACGTGAAGTTGAAAAACTTGCCAAAAACAAGGTAATCTCAATCGATGCTGGACGCAAATACTTTACTCTTGACCAACTCAAACGCATCATGAATAAGGCCAGTGAGCTCGGATATTCTGACGTCCATCTCCTTCTAGGAAATGACGGACTTCGCTTCCTGCTCGATGATATGACCATCACTGCTAACGGAAAAAACTATGCAAGTGATGATGTCAAAAATGCCATCATCCAAGGAACAAAAGCTTACTACGACGATCCAAATGGAACTGCACTTACACAAGCTGAAGTGACAGAATTAATTGAATACGCTAAATCTAAAGGTATCGGTCTCATCCCAGCTATCAACAGTCCAGGTCACATGGATGCTATGCTGGTTGCCATGGAAAAATTAGGTATTAAAAATCCTCAAGCCCACTTTGACAAAGTCTCCAAAACAACTATGGACTTGAGAAACGAAGAAGCGATGAACTTTGTAAAAGCCCTCATCGGTAAATACATGGACTTCTTTGCAGGAAAAACCAAGATTTTCAACTTTGGTACTGACGAATATGCCAACGATGCTACTAGTGCCCAAGGCTGGTACTACCTCAAATGGTATCAACTCTATGGCAAATTTGCCGAATATGCCAACACCCTCGCTGCTATGGCCAAAGAGAGAGGTCTTCAACCAATGGCCTTCAACGATGGCTTCTACTATGAAGACAAGGATGATGTTGAGTTTGATAAGGATGTCATCATCTCTTACTGGTCTAAAGGATGGTGGGGTTACAATCTTGCAACTCCTCAGTACCTAGCAAGCAAAGGCTACAAACTCCTCAACACCAACGGAGACTGGTACTATGTCTTAGGCAATCACAAACCAGACGAAGCTTATCCACTTTCAAAAGCAGTTGAAAATTCTGGTAAAGTTCCATTCAATCAACTTGCTTCTACCAAGTATCCTGAAGTAGATCTTCCAACAGTCGGCAGTATGCTTGCTATCTGGGCAGATAGACCAAGCGCTGAGTACAAGGAGGAAGAAATCTTTGAACTTATGACTGCCTTTGCAAACCACAACAAAGACTACTTCCGCGCTAATTATAATGCTCTCCGCGAAGAAATCGCACAAATTCCTGAAAACTTAGAAGGATACAGCAAGGAAAGCTTAGACACCCTAAGTGCAGCTAAAACAGCTCTAAATTACAACCTAGACCGTAATAAACAAGCTGAGCTTGACACACTTGTAGCCAAACTAAAAGCCGCTCGCTTAGGTCTCAAACCAGCTGCAACTCACTCAGGAAGCCTAGATGAAAATGAAGTGGTTGCCAATGTTGAAACCAGACCAGAACTCATCACAAGAACTGAAGAAATCCCATTTGAAGTTATCAAGAAAGAAAATCCTAACCTCCCAGCTGGTCAAGAAAACATTATTACAGCAGGAGTCAAAGGTGAACGAACTCATTACATCTCTGTCCTTACTGAAAATGGAAAAACAACCGAAACAATCCTTGATAGTCGGGTAACCAAAGAAGCTGTGAACCAAGTGGTTGAAGTCGGTACTCTCGTAACACATGTAGGCGATGAAAGCGGACAAGCCGCTATTGCTGAAGAAAAACCAAAACTAGAAATCCCAAGCCAACCAGCTCCATCAACTGCTCCTGCGGAGGAAAACAAAGCTCTTCCTCAAGGTCCAGCTCCTGTGGCAACAGAGAAAGAACTTCCTGAAACAGGAAGTCACGATTCTGCAGGACTAGTAGTCGCAGGACTCATGACTACACTAGCAGCCTATGGACTCACTAAAAGAAAAGAAGACTAAGTCTTTTCGATAAAAAATAAACAGCGAGATTGAAGATCGCTGTTTATTTTTTAATTAATCACCAAGTCCGAGGCGGTCAAAGATATCATCCACTCGTTTGGTGTAATAAACTGGGTTGAAGATTTCATCGATTTCTTCTCGAGTGAGGCGAGAAGTTACCTCTGGATCTGCTTCAAGAAGCGGTTTAAAGTCCACTTGGTTATCCCATGAGTAGGCTGTTTTTGGTTGAACCAAGTCATAGGCTTGTTCCCGAGTCATACCTTTTTCAATCAAAGTCAACATAGCACGCTGGCTAAAAATAAGCCCGAATGTTGAGTTCATGTTGCGGATCATATTTTCTGGGAAGACCGTTAAGTTCTTGACGATATTTCCAAAACGGTTAAGCATGTAGTCAATCAAAATGGTTGTATCTGGTGTGATAATACGCTCAGCTGATGAGTGTGAAATGTCACGTTCGTGCCAGAGAGCGACGTTCTCATAGGCTGTAATCATGTGACCACGGATAACACGCGCCAGACCTGTCATGTTTTCAGAACCAATCGGGTTGCGTTTGTGAGGCATAGCTGAAGACCCTTTTTGCCCCTTAGCAAAGAACTCTTCCACTTCGCGTTGTTCTGATTTTTGCAAACCACGAATTTCAGTCGCCATACGTTCGATTGAAGTTGCGATGCTAGCAAGAACTGCAAAGTACTCAGCGTGAAGGTCACGAGGAAGCACCTGTGTAGAGATTTCTTGGGCACGGATACCCAGTTTATCGCAGACGTATTTTTCAACAAATGGTGGGATGTTGGCAAAGTTACCAACCGCACCAGAAATCTTACCAGCTTCCACACCAGCAGCCGCATGCTCGAAACGCTCGATATTGCGCTTCATTTCGCTGTACCAAGTCGCCAATTTAAGACCAAAAGTTGTAGGCTCAGCGTGCACACCGTGGGTACGCCCCATCATGATGGTGAACTTGTGCTCCTTAGCCTTATCAGCGATGATGTTGGTGAAGTTTTCAAGGTCACGACGGATGATGTCGTTGGCCTGCTTATAAAGGTAACCATAGGCCGTATCCACCACGTCGGTAGAAGTCAAACCATAGTGAACCCACTTGCGCTCTTCACCAAGCGTCTCAGAAACCGCACGTGTAAAGGCAACTACATCATGGCGAGTCTCCTGCTCAATCTCCAAAATACGGTCGATGTCAAAGTCCGCTTTTTCACGAATCAAAGCTACATCTTCCTTAGGGATTTCCCCCAACTCAGCCCATGCCTCGTCAGCCAAGATTTCCACCTCAAGCCAAGCACGGTATTTATTTTCTTCACTCCAAATATTCGCCATCTCAGGGCGAGAATAACGTTCAATCATATTGTTAATTTTTCCTTTCTTCTTAAGCTGTTGGGAATAAGCTATCTAGGTAAACCAAGATTTCTACTCAAACTCCTCTTTTCCAATAAACACAGATGGATAGTGATCTAATGTATTCAAATCCATATCCAGCGGTAAACTATAGATAGCTAAATAGTTTTCAGGGTATTGTGCAGTTAGTTCTTTATATTTAGCTTGTACCTTATCTTGGTCAGCACTAGCATACAAGACTTCGACGACTGCTCCAGTCTTATCCTTTTCAACAAAAGCGTTAACGATAATTTGTATCATAGTCTTGTCCTAAAAATCTATCCCTTTCCCAAACTCATCCACACTATCTGGCACATCACTAAACAGAGTCACATGCCCCATTTTGCGGTTGTGCTTTGCTTCTATTTTACCATACATGTGGAGGTGGGCGCTTGGATTTTCTGTGATATATTTTTCAGCAGCCTCGACATCCTGGCCGAGGACATTGAGCATGACTGCTGGTGCATGTAGTTTGATAGCTGGTAATGGTGTCCCCAGAACACCTAAAATATGGGTATCAAACTGGGAGAAGTCGCAGGCTTCAATTGAATAGTGCCCAGAGTTGTGTGGTCGTGGGGCAATCTCGTTGACAATGATGTCATCAGCTGCCGCAAACATTTCCACGCAAAGGGTTCCAGATAGGTTGAGCTGTTCAGCGATTCGCACAGCCATTGCTTTGGCTTTCTCAGCTAAACTAGCTGAAATTCGAGCAGGCACGATGGTTTTTGAAAGAATGTTGTTACGGTGGATATTTTCCTGAACTGGGAAAACCGTCACGTCCTTGCCATTACCAGACACGATGACAGAAATCTCAAGGTCAAAGTTGACAAATTCTTCCAAGACACAAGCTGCTGAGTCAGCTAACGCATAGGCTTCTTCCAAGTCTGCTTCTGCACGAATGACCCTTTGCCCATGTCCATCGTAGCCACCGGTCGCAGTCTTGAGGACATAGTTTTTAGATAGGTCGATGTCTGCCAAATCTTGGCTTGAGGTCACAACCTTATAAGGTGCCACAGTGACTTGTGCCTTATTTAAGAGAAAATCCTTTTCAAAAATCCGATTTTGGGAGATGCGAAGCAGATCGGTTCCTTGAGGAAGTTGATCATCCTTGATGACCGCATCCAAACCGTCGGCATCGACATTTTCAAACTCATAGGTGAGGACATCGCAACGCTCAGCCAACTGACGGAGGGCATTCACATCGTTATAAGGAGCCACGATGATTTCCGCCACGCGAGAGGCCGGGCAATCCGCCGCAGGATCCAGCGCGATGACCTTGTGCCCCATGTAGATAGCAGAAATGGCCATCATCTGACCAAGCTGACCGCCACCGATAATTCCGATTGTTTTAGATGAGCTCATTTGTAGACTCCTCTGCGATTTTTCCTTGTTCTTCTGCGAAATCTGCCAAAGCTGTCGCGATAGCCTGATCCTCTACTGAAAGAAGACGGAGGGCGAAGAGAGCCGCATTTGTCGCACCAGCTTCACCGATAGCCATTGTCGCAACAGGCACCCCACCCGGCATCTGAACGATAGAATAGAGTGAATCCACTCCACTAAGGGCACGAGATTTGACTGGCACACCAATGACTGGAAGGGTTGTTTTAGCTGCTACCATACCTGGTAAATGGGCTGCGCCACCTGCACCTGCGATGATGGCCTTAATCCCACGGCTACGTGCTTCTTCTGCATGCTTGAACATGAGGTCTGGCGTGCGGTGGGCAGAAACAACTTTCTTTTCGTAGGCTACACCGAAGCGATCTAGGACTTCTGCGGTTTTTTGCATGGTTGCCCAATCGGATTTTGAACCCATGATGATGGAAATAATTGGTTTAGTCATAATTTTCCCTTTTTCTTCTTTTTTGATAATGGTCTTAGGTGGTGGGGACGGAAGCAAACCCTAGGCTTCATTCCTAAACTTTGAACCTAGGGTCTCAAAGCTTCCTCCGACCAGAACAGTATCTGTTCTGGTCTTTTCACCACGGCGATCATTATATTACTTTGGCTCGCTTTTGCTCGCCATTGACAAATTTAGTATCTGTTAATCTTTTATAGCCTTGCTTCCGATATCGGTTCGGTAAAATAGGCCTTCTGTTTTTTGTTGTGAGAGTTCTTGGTAGATGGTTTCTTGGGCTTCTTTGACGGTGTCTGCTGTGGTGACTAGCATATAGACACGGCCTCCGTTTGATAGCAGTGCTCTGCTATTTTCCGAAAACTTAGCCCCTGCATAATAGGTGATAATGTCGCCTTCTGTCTTGGATGGCAACTTGACACCTTTTTCATAGTCTAACGGATAACCGTTGGATGCGACAACCACACCCAGAGTCACACCCTTGTCCGTCCAGGTGATGTTTGGCTCCTTGCCATCGATGATATCCGTAATATTTTGTGCAAAGTCAGATGTCAAACGAGGCAAAATAATCTGAGTTTCGGGATCTCCGAACCGAGCATTGAACTCGATGACCTTAGGTCCGTCTGCTGTTAAAATAAGCCCTGCGTAAAGGATACCCAGATACGGACGACCTTCTTTGATCATCCCTTCAAGAACTGGCTTGACAATAGTCTCCACTGCTGTGTCCACCACGCTCTGTGGCAAGTGAGGAACTGGCGCATAGGCACCCATCCCACCAGTGTTAGGCCCCTTGTCGCCATCATAAGCACGTTTATGGTCCTGAGCTGTTGGCATGATGTAGAACTTGTCACCATTGACAAAGACAAAGAGGGAAAACTCCTCCCCATCAAGGAATTCCTCAATAACTACACGCGCACCTGAGTCACCAAATTTATTGTCCAAAAGCATCTCGTGGGCTGCTTCGACTGCTTGCTCAACCGTCTCCGCAACGACGACACCCTTCCCAAGCGCCAAGCCATCCGCCTTGACTACGATAGGCGCACCCTGCTTTTCGATATATGCCTTAGCTTCCTCGAAGTCCGAGAATGTGCCATAGGCTGCTGTCGGAACGCCGTATTTGACCATGATTTCCTTGGCAAAATCCTTGGACCACTCCAGCTCAGCTGCCAATCTTGTCGGACCAAAAGCTTTGAGTCCTGCCGCATTGAAATCATCCACGATACCAGCCGCAAGGGCGTCATCTGGCCCGATAAATGACCAAGCAATATCGTTGGCTTTTACAAACTCAATCAATTCAGAATGTTCGGAAATAGAGATATTTACCAATTCCAAACCATCCAGAGTCATCCCATCATTCCCAGGAGCAACAAATACTTTTTCAACGTCTTTTGACTCAAGCAACTTCTTAGCAATCGCATGTTCACGACCACCCGAACCGACAACTAACAGCTTCATTCCTCAACCTCTTTTGCGAATTATTTACTAATATTATACCACAAACGTTCGTTTTAATCTTGTTTCACTTAGTGTTTTAAGCTGAAAAAGGAAAGAAACTGTTTTCTTCCCTTTTGCCTTATTAATGTCTAAAATGTCTCAAGCCTGTGAAAATCATAGTTAGGCCATATTTATCCGCAGCTTCGATGGATTCTTGGTCACGAACTGATCCCCCAGGCTGGATGATAGCCTTGATACCTGCTTTGGCGATTTCTTCCACGTTATCGGCAAATGGGAAGAAGGCATCCGAAGCAAGCACAGCGCCGTCAAGGCGGTCTTTGGCTTGGTCAATGGCAATACGAACAGAGGCCACACGATTAGTTTGACCTGGACCAACACCCAGTGTCATGTGGTCGTTGGTCACGATAATTCCGTTTGATTTGACATACTTGATAGCCTTCCAAGCGAACTCAAGAGCTGTCGCTTCTGTTTCAGTTGGTTGGCGTTTGGTCACCACTTGCCAATCGGCTGGGCTTTCCTTGACCACATCTTGGTTTTGCACTAGAAGTCCACCAACCACGCCTGTGTATTCTGCTTCTGCTTCACTGGCATCTTGTGCGTCAAATGGCAAGGCAAGAATGCGCAAATTTTTCTTCTTGGTTGTTAAGATTTCAAGCGCTTCGTCAGAATAGCTTGGTGCAATGATGATTTCAAGGAAAACACCATGCATCTTCTCAGCTGTCGCAGCATCCACCTCACGGTTAAGAACGACAATCCCACCAAAGATAGAAACTGGGTCAGACTCATAAGCGTAGTCCCAAGCAATCTCGATGTCATCAGCCTGACCGATTCCACATGGGTTCATGTGTTTGAGAGCCACAACGGTTGGACGGTCTTTGAAGTCACGGATGATACGGATAGCAGCATCCGCATCGCGGATATTGTTGAATGACAATTCCTTACCGTTAAGCTGTTTGGCTGAAGCAATGGAGTAATCCGTCGGCAAAGCTTTTTGGTAGAAGTCCGCGTCTTGTTGAGGGTTCTCACCGTAACGCATGGCTTGTTTGAGATCATAGGTCAAGGTCAACTTTTCAGGTTTGCTTTCTCCGACTTGAGCTGTGAAATACTCTGCGATCAAGGCGTCATAAGCTGCCGTATGACGGAAAACCTTGGCTGCCAAACGTTGACGCGTTTCATAAGTCGTTTCACCATTTGCTGACAATTCGTCAAGAATCACAGCATAATCCTCTGGGTCTACAACAACTGTTACGCTGGCGTGGTTCTTCGCTGCTGAACGAAGCATAGATGGACCACCAATATCGATATTCTCCACCGCATCCGCATAAGTCACATCTGGTTTGAGGATGGTTTCCTTAAATGGGTAAAGGTTAACTACAACAAGATCGATAAGCTCAATCTGATTGTCCTTAGCCGCTTCTAAATGGCTATCAAGGTCACGACGAGCGAGAAGCCCACCGTGGATATTTGGATGAAGGGTCTTGACACGACCGTCCATCATCTCTGGGAACCCAGTCACATCATCGATGGCAATGGTGTTCACCCCAGCATTATCAAGGGCAACCTTGGTTCCACCTGTTGAGATGATCTCCCAACCGAGTTTTTTAAGTTCTTGGGCAAATTCAACAATGCCCGCTTTGTCTGAGACGCTGATTAAGACGCGTTTAGTCATTTTTCTTCCTTTCATTCCTAGTTTATATATCTAAAAATTGTTGACGAACTTCATCTGAATCAACTTTTTGAAACATTTTTAAAAAATTTATATAATTATCTGTAAGTTCTGTAGGAATTTCAATTTTAAATTGTCTTGTTTCCATATATTCTTCAGAAATCTTATTCAATCCCCAACTTGATAATAAATTTATAAGTTCATCAGCAATGCGGATATCTCTTTCACGAATTTCATCAAGTCTCCAATCACTTTTATCCTTAGATAAATCTTGTACCAATGTAATTGATGATTTTTGATAAGTTTCTTTCTTCTTAGCAAAATATCCGTTACTAGCAATAATATTCAGTTTCTTCTCAAAAGGTATCTTATTACCAATATGTTCTATCAAATCCCTAACTTCTCTTTCTGAATTATCTGGAAAGAAACTAGTTTGCCACTTTTGAGGTAAAATATGCTCTATTTCCCATTTTTCTGGTAATAATTCATCTTGTTTTTGATAAGCCAGTACCTTTAGAAGCATCCGAACCGTATTTCGATGTGCATTCTTTACTTTTTCTTTGAATTCTTCTTCATCAACTAAAGAGAAATCAAATTTAGGTGTTTTAGATTGATAAACTGAGGCATTCAAATTTAAAATACTACGCTTGACTGCGTTTATTGTTGGAGTAACTACGTACCTTGCTGACAAAACTGCAAATAAATTTCTTAAAAAGTTCAAAAAATCTGACTCAAAATTTTCAGAGCTTTTGTAACGTAAATAATATATTACTACAGGATACTTCCAAAATTCATTCGGATAAGAGGATAGAGAATCCAGTACTTTAAGAATTTCTTTATTCTCTGACCAATTCTCGCCTTCCACAACTATCCTATTATTAATAACTGTCCATAAACTTACTAGTAAACGAAGATTCGTCAATAAGTCACTTTGATATAATTTTTCAAATTGATTCTGAGAATAGTATTTTCTAATACCCGGAGTTGTAGTATTTCTATCATTCTCTTTAGCTCTCAGATAAAACATATAGTAATAAAACAACTTTTGAATACTCTCATTTGCATTTGATGCGGATTCATCAATCAGTTTCCACTCTTCGATAAAATCCTTTTTCTGACTATTGTCTATATAGTTATATATCTTAGCCTTAAAAATATCTGCATCAGATAAAGCTAGTCCTCTATCATTTAGTGTAGAAAATATTGTCAGTGCAGTATCCTGTGAATCAGCAGTAATAGGAAGCAAAATAGCTCTATTTAAAACATTTTGAATAAACCAGTAAAACAATTCTGGTTCTTTACTTGCATAATCTTCAATTAACTCCACAAATAACTTATAGTTTTCAGAATAAGTGTCTTTTCTTCCTTTTTCTGTTTCTCCCGTAACTAATATATTTGTAAAAATATTATTTTCTTCTTCACCAACAACTCTTGAAACTATTAAGACTTTTTCAAAATCAACTTCTGCCGTAAGTTCATCTTGTTCCCACATTGCTGCTTCAATCTGTCGCATAAAATTCTTTGACTGAAGAGTTTCACTCATAGAACTCAGTTTAGAATATAGAGCTCTTAAAAGCAAAAATAAAGAAGTAATGCGTTGCTGCCCATCTATAATTTCTTGTTCGTTCTCATCATTCTCATATGCTACAATAGTGCCTAAAAAGTATGTACTGTCTTTTTCTTCACCACTGGTATACTCAACTAAGTCATCAAATAGAGTCTGAATCTGATCAGTTGTCCATGCATATGGTCTCTGATATTCTGGAATAGCGAATTTCTTATTTTTCCCTGATCCAAGTAATTCCTTTACAGTCTGTTTATTAACCTCTATAGTTGTTACCATATTTAACACTTCCTCTCCACTCCCAAACTATCCAACACCTCTGGATACAACTTGTACTCTGCCTCATGAATGCGAGCTTCAAAGTTTTCGATGGTATCATCAGCTAATCGTGGTACGCGTACTTGTTTGATAACCTTTCCAGTATCCACACCTGAATCCACCCAGTGAATGGTCACACCACTCTCAGCAACACCAGCATTCCAAGCGTCCTCAATTCCGTGAGCTCCTGGAAATTCTGGCAAATAGGCTGGATGAATGTTAATGATTCGTCCTTCATAAGCCGCCAATAAGGTTGGCCCAACGATTTTCATGTAGCCTGCTAGACAAACCAAGTCAATCTGGTGCTCTTCCAAGAGTTCGACAATGGCTACTTCGTAGTCTGCCTTGCTCTCAAACTCCTTAAGTTCAAAAGCATAGGACAGAACGCCGAGCTTGTCTGCACGCTCGAGTACATAGGCATCACGATGGTCTGAAAAGACAAACTCCACTGGAAATTCTTCGGCAATCATCTGAAAATTTGAGCCATTACCAGAAGCAAAAACCGCTATTTTTTTCATTTGATGATGACACTTTCGTTTTCTTTCTTGACGATGCGACCAATTTCATAGACTGGTTCATCCAACAATTCCTTGACACGGCCTACATTTTCAGGGCTAACTGCCAACATGAGTCCCACACCCATATTGAAGATTTCAAACATTTCTTTATGTTTGATTTCACCGTATTTCTCAAGGGCTTTGAAAATCGGTAAAACTGGAACCTTGTCTTCCTCAATCTCAGCAGCCAAGTCAGCTGCAAACATACGAGGGACATTTTCGATAAAGCCACCACCAGTGATGTGGGCAATGCCGTTGACCAAGCCTTCCTTGATGAGTGGTAAGACAGCCTTGACATAGATACGAGTCGGCTCAAGAAGAACTTCCTTGAGTTGCTTGCCTTCCAATTCTGGCAAGATTTCCTCACCTGTGTAATCCGCAAAGACACGACGGACGAGAGAGTAACCATTGGAATGAATCCCACTTGAAGCAAGTCCGAGAAGAACATCTCCTTCTGCCACCTTTGAACCGTCAATGATTTGAGATTTTTCAGCCACACCGACCGCAAAACCAGCCAAGTCATAGTCATCTTCGCCGTACATGCCAGGCATTTCAGCCGTTTCCCCACCGATGAGGGCAGCACCAGCCTGCACACAACCTTCAGCGACTCCAGCCACTACTTGTTCTAGCTTAGCTGGTTCATTCTTGCCTGTCGCCACATAGTCGAGGAAATAGAGGGGCTCCGCACCTGCAGCGATGATATCATTGACACACATGGCCACACAGTCCTGACCGATAGTATCGTGCTTGTCGTACTTAATAGCCAGCATGAGCTTAGTTCCGACACCATCAGTCCCTGAAATCAAGACGGGTTCTTTAACCCCAGTCTTTGAAAGGTCAAACATACCACCAAAACCACCAAGAGCTCCCATGACACCTGCACGCTCCGTACGAGCCACGTGCTTTTTGATTCGTTCAACAACTTCATAACCCGCTTCAACATCCACGCCAGATCGAGCATAAGCATTTTTATTTGCCATTTTATTTTTCCTTTTCTTTAATTAAGAATCGTCATCCGCCTACTTGTAAAAACTGGTCTTTTCTTCCAAACTTCGACGATAATCTTCTTCGTAGTCGTAGAGAGGAGTTGGGTAGTCACCATCAAAGTAAGCGACACAGAGACCACCATTTGGCGCATCTGTTTCGATCCCAATCGAATCAATCAACCCCTCAACAGAAAGGTAAGTCAGGCTGTCCGCACCAATAATTTGGCGCGTTTCTTCAACCGTATGATTGGCCGCAATCAGTTCCTGACGAGTCTGGATATCAATTCCATAGAAGCATGGATAAGCTAGCGCTGGACTGCCAATAGCAACGTGAACCTCAGTCGCACCCGCTTCTTTCAAAAGCTGAACAATCCGACGAGAGGTTGTTCCACGTACAATAGAGTCATCAATCATAACCACACGCTTGCCTTTTACAACACCCGAAACAGCGGAGAGTTTCATCCGCACCCCTTGCTCCCGTAATTCTTGAGTCGGTTGGATAAAGGTACGTTGGGTGTATTGGTTCTTAATAAGACCCATTTCATTTGGCAAACCAGATTCTTCCGCGAACCCCATAGCTGCGCTGAGTGAGGAATTTGGCACACCGACCACAATATCCGCCTCATGCTTGAATTCTCGCGCCAATTGGGCACCCATACGTTTACGTGCCGTATGGACATTGACACCGTGGATATTAGAATCAGGACGAGCAAAGTAGATGTACTCCATAGAACAGATTGCTAACTGGGTATCATCTGTATAGCTGTCATACTGGATGCCCTTGTCATCAATAATCACAATCTCACCTGGTTTCAAATCACGAATCCATTCTGCACCAATGACTTCAAAAGCACAGGTTTCAGAGGAAACAACCACCGCTCCATTAGCCATTTTCCCGATAGAAAGTGGACGGAAACCATTTGGGTCAAGAGCCGCAATCAACTTGTCTTCAAACAGTAAGATATAGGCAAAACCACCTTTGACAAGGCTGAGTGCCTCCTTGATTTTGCCCATCAGACTAGGATTGTGACTACGACGAATGAGGTGAGCCAAGATTTCTGAATCAGAAGTCGCACTGAAAATGGCTCCTCTTTCTTCTAACTCCTTCTTAAGAGAGGTTGCATTGGTCAGATTCCCATTATGAGCCAAGCCAAACTGCATATCGTGAAAACGGAAGAGGAAGGGCTGGATATTATCTACAGAAGCTTCGCCAGCAGTCGCATAACGCACATGCCCAATCGCACCAGTTCCTGTCAATTTATCTAAATTAGCAGGATTTCTGAAGACTTCTGATAGAAGACCCATATCGCGATGCCGCTTTAGTTCCCCTTGATCATTGGAGAGGATTCCTGCCCCCTCCTGACCACGGTGCTGAAGACTGTGGAGACCAAAATAGGTCAATTTAGCAGCATCTGGATGTCCCCAGATACCGAAAACACCGCATTCTTCATTAAGAGATTTTACTTCGTATGTCATTTTTTATACCTAATTTTCATTTGCAATCATCATGAGCTAGATTTACATGACTTTTACATTATTGATACTATCTATTAGAAAATCTGCAAGTCTTATTTTCCAGTAAAGTATTTAACCGCCGACGCAAACAGGTGCTGGTCTTTATTGCCTGGGATATTTTGGAAAAGACCGTCCTCATAACGTTCTGAGTGGCCCATCTTACCGATGATTTGGCCATTCTTGCTAGTAATTCCTTCGATGGCATGGACAGAACCATTTGGATTGTACTTAGAATCCATACTTGGTTTACCGTTAAAGTCAACATATTGGCTGAAAATTTGTCCATTGTCACGGAGCTCAGCGAATTCCTCAGCCGTCACGACAAACTTCCCTTCACCATGCGAAACAGGAATAGCGTGGATATCGCCTACTTGCACACCAGCTAACCATGGTGAGTTGGTATTGGCAATACGGGTTTCCACCATCTTGGCCACGTGTTGATTGGCATCATTGTAGAAGAGGGTTGGACTAGTACTATTAGCATCCTCGAAATTTCCGTATGGAAGAAGACCTGATTTGACCAAAGCCTGGAATCCATTACAGATACCGATAATCAAGCCACCACGGGCGATAAAGCTATCAATGGCCGCACGCACTTTTTCATTAAGCAGGATGTTGACGATAAACTTAGCTGAACCATCTGGCTCGTCCGCAGCTGAGAAACCACCTGCAAAGAAGAGAATGTTAGCCTTGCCGATGTTGTCAACCATAGTTTCAACTGAATTGACAATGGCTTCTTCATTCAAGGTCACAAATGGCACTAAGTTGACCTCTGCACCTTCTTTTTCGAAAGCCTTAGCTGAGTCATATTCTGAGTTAGTTCCTGGGAAGACTGGGATGTAAACCACAGGTTTTTCAACCTTTTCTTTGGCTTTAATCACAACATCTGATACCACAGCTGGTACTTCAGCCAGTTCTTTGGCTTGGGCAAACTCTGTTGGGTAAACTTCTTCCAGTTTTCCTTGGAAGGCACTGTCAAGTTTCTGTCCATCTAGCTTCACACCGTTTACAGTCAGTGTAAAGTCTGCACTTGTTTGACCGATTTTCTCTACTCCAGCAATTTCTTCAGGAGATGTGAAGACAAATCCACCCAATTGAGCTGTCAAAGCCGTTTCAAGTTCAGGCAAGGTTACTTCTGCACCGATATGATTTCCAAAAGTAGCAAGTGCCAAACTTTCAACCACACCACCATATTTGACAGCTGATGCAGATGTCACTTTGTGACCATCTTGGATGTCTTCAAACTGAGCAAAGTTAGACTTAATCAAGTCAAAATCAATCTCTGTAGCAAGAGCTTGCCCTGGGATATAGTAAATGTTTTCCCCAGCAGTCTTGAATTCAGGCGAAAGCACCTTACGGCTATCTACGGTTGTCACACCAAAGGCTACCAAGGTTGGCGGTACTGTCAATTCTTCAAAGGTACCAGACATAGAGTCCTTCCCACCGATAGATGGCAAGCCAAGCTGAATCTGAGCTTCGATAGAACCTAGGAGAGCTGCTACTGGCTGACCAAAACGCTCAGCTTGTTTATCCATGCGCTCGAAATACTCTTGGTAAGAGAAACGAGCCTTAGACCAGTTGGCACCAGCAGCAACCAAACGAGCAGTTGCTTCGATAACCGCATAAGCAGCACCGTGGTATGGAGACCATTCAGCTACATATGGGTTGAAACCTTGAGCCATGACTGACGCAGTATGAGTCACACCGTGTTGAACTGGCAATTTCTGTACAGATGCCTCAGTTGGAGTGAGTTGATAGCGACCGCCAAGTGGGTGATTGACCGTTGAACGACCGACCGAACAGTCAAAAATGGTTTGCAAGCCTTTTTGACTCGCATGGTTCAAATCAGACAGAACCACAAGGGTATCTGCTTCAAGTGTGTCAGCGCTTGTTGTACGCTCTTCTGGGAGTTTGACATCCTTATCCACAACCTTAGCATCGACGACCACGCGCACACCATTGGTATCAAGGAAACGACGTTCTAAGTCGACAATTGTTTCACCATTCCAATGCATGACAAGATTTGGTTTTTCAGTTACTGTCGCAACAACAACAGCATCAATATTCTCTTTGTTACATTCAGCAACGAAGGCATCTACGTCCTCAGGACGAACCACCACAGCCATCCGTTCTTGAGATTCAGAGATGGCAATTTCGGTACCATTCAAGCCTTGGTATTTAAGAGGCACTTTGTTAAGGTCGATTTCAAGACCATCAGCCAATTCACCGATGGCTACACAGACACCACCAGCACCAAAGTCATTAGACTTCTTGATAAGACGAGTGACATCGCCATTACGGAAAAGTCGTTGAATCTTGCGTTCTTCGATAGCATTCCCCTTTTGAACTTCAGCTCCAGCAGTTTCCACGGACTCAACTGTTTGAACCTTAGAAGAACCTGTCGCACCACCGACACCATCACGGCCTGTCTTACCTCCAAGGAGGATAATGACATCACCAGCTTCCGGTTTTTCACGGACGACATTGCCCTTAGGAGCCGCACCGACAACAGCACCTAGCTCCATACGTTTAGCTACAAATCCTGGGTGGAAGTACTCGCGAACATAGGTCGTCGCAAGCCCAATCTGGTTACCATATGAAGAATAACCATGAGCCGCTGTTTTAGAAATGACTTGTTGTGGCAGCTTACCAGCACGCGTTCCCGAAATCGGTGCTGTAATATCACCCGCACCTGAGATACGCATAGCTTGGTAAACATATGAGCGACCTGACAATGGGTCACGAATGGCTCCACCGATACAGGTAGCAGCACCACCAAATGGCTCAATCTCAGTTGGGTGGTTATGAGTTTCATTCTTGAACATGAGGAGCCATGGTTCTTTCACACCATTAACGTCCACTTCGATTTCTACTGAGCAAGCATTGATTTCATCTGACACTTCCATGTCATTCAAACGTCCATTAGCACGCTCATAACGACCGAAAATAGTCGCCATATCCATCAAGGTCTGCGGTTTTTCCGAACGCCCCAACTCTTCACGCATGGCAATATACTTGTCATAAGTCGACTGCAATTGCTTTTGGAATTTCGATGCGGAAAAATCAATGTGTTTCAACTCTGTCTCAAAAGTCGTATGACGGCAGTGGTCAGACCAGTAAGTGTCCAAAACCTTGAGTTCTGTTTCCGTCGGTACGCGCCCGATTGACTTGAAGTAGTCTTGGATAAAGAGCAAATCATCCACTTCCATGGCCATCCCTTGCTCGGCCTTGTAGCGAGCAAAATCTTCTGCCGTATAGCTTTCAAAGAAAGTCAATTTGGGAATAGTCTTGTCTGACTCTGAAAATTCCTGCTTAGCAATCCCTGTCGTGATGTCCTTGAAACGAGAATCAACTGGATTAAGCAAGTAGTTCTTGACCGCCTCTAACTCCGTCGCGTCAATATCTTTATTGACCAAGTAAAGTTGGGCTGTATTAACTGTCACATCACTCGAACTTCCCAACAAAAGCACGGCTTCCTGTGAAGATGCCGCACGCTGGTCAAACTGCCCTGGTAAGCTTTCAATCGCAAAGAAAGCATAGTTGGCAAGATCCGCCTGCACAGCAACTTCGTCCAAAACATGGTCTGTCACCTGCTCAGAGAAAATGTGCTTCTCTGCAGGTGCAAACAAGCCCTCTGCCAAGTCAAATACATCATAAACTTGCACGATGCGAATACTTTTCAAGCTTGAAAGTCCCAAGTTGTGCTGGAGTTCTCTAACCAAACTCTCTGACTTGACCTGAAAATCAGCCTTTTTTTCAACAAAAATACGTTTATTCATCAATTCTTATTCCTTTATTTCAGCTCTTGCAATGTTCCCAAATAACCTTGAAGGTGTTATTTTAAACCTTGCAACTTTTCCCAGACAATCTCGTAGATGCCGGTTAATTTACCTAGACCCCGACGGAGTGTAAAGGTCTGGGGGACCTTTTCAGCCTGAGCCCTTACATCTGAAAGACGAAGGTTTTCCGTTTCTAACAGATTATTTCAAACCCTGCAACTTTTCCCAGACAATTTCGTAAACATCTGTTAATTCACCTAGACCCCTACGGAAAACATCCTTATCCATGTGGTTGCCATCCGCATCCCACAAACGGCAGTTATCTGGTGAAAATTCATCTGCTAAGATAATCTTGCCATCCTTGTCAAAACCGAACTCTAGCTTAAAGTCAATCAACTTAAGCCCAATCTCAGCAAACCAGGCTTTCAAGAGTTCATTGATTCGACGAGTTTCTTCCTTCAAGTAGGCGATTTGCTGGTCATCCGCAATCTGTAGGAATTTCACATGCTCATCATTGATGAATGGATCATCCAAATCATCATTTTTATAGTAAAATTCGACAATCGGAGTCTCAAATGCGATACCTTCGTCTACGCCAAAACGTTTTGAAAAGGAACCAGCCGTGTAGTTGCGAAGCACAACCTCGAGAGGAATAATCTTAACCTTTTTATTGAGTTGTTCCGTGTCTGAAAGTTTCTCCACAAAGTGAGTCGCCACACCAGCCGCATTTAATTTCTCAAAAATAAAAGATGAAATCTGATTATTCAATACTCCCTTGCCCGCAATCTGCTCCTTCTTGACACCATTGAAAGCAGTCGCCTGGTCCTTGTAAGTTGAAATAATAAGATTTTCATCCTCAGTTGTATAGATATCTTTAGCTTTTCCCGAATAGATCAATTGTTTTGACATTTTAAAGTTCGCCTTTCGTATTACTTGAGCACATTCTACCATAAAAAACCAAAAAACACAAGAATCTAACCGAATAAATATCAGATGTGTTTCAAAAATTGTAAAGAAAAAACTGCAAGAGTGATCTTTCTCACAGTTTAAAAATTATTTAACTCTAAAAACACGAACATTACTCTTTGTTCAAGAATTGATCCAAATAATAACGCAGGTAACTTTTCTTACCTGTAATCATCTGTAGACGACCTTCCACCCCGTACCGAAGTTTTTCAGCCTGCTCCGAAGTTAGATTAGTCTCCGCCTCGATTTTAAAGAAATTCCCTTTTTCAGTCTTGGTAGCTGTCGCATCAATACTTGTAATAGTAGAATCTAGGAAAAGTTGATTCTTGGCATCATGAGTCGTCGTATAACGAACAGAATCACCGACCTTGATCCTTGCTACATCTTTTGAACTTAGATAAGCTGTGAGTTTGGCTTTCCCTTCTTTCTCCAAGGACGGATAGAGTTGGGCTAGTAGGGCACCTTCTGCAACCATGCTAGAATCACTGGTCTCAGGATTAAGGTGAAGCACCCCATCCTCACTAGCCGTAATTTTCCCCTTGTCTAAAAGATCTCCCTGTACCTTCTTACCTGATTCTGCCTCCAAGATTTTCTGGTCTAGAAGGGTCAATTCCTGACCAACCTTAGCCAAGTGTTGAGATTTAAGGGATTCCAATTGACTGCTTAAACCTGACGCATAGGCTTGCTGGGTACCTGAACCTGCATACTGGACACGGTAAGTAGCAAGACTAGATTCTAACTGAGAAATCTGCGCTTCAACCTGCGCAACAGCTTGAGCTTTAGCTTGCGGATTTTCCTCACCCTGAGACTTGTAGGACTGGTAGAGCGAATAGGCTAGATTCTGACTGGCCAAGGAAGCACCTGTTTCAATAGCTGACTTAGCTGTCTGGTAATCGCGAATTTTAGCCTCTGTTTTGCTGATGAGGTTGCCGATTTCAGCTTGGGTTTGGCTAGCTGCTGCATTCTGGGACGCGATGGTTTCATTTTGTTGCGATGTACTAGCCCTAAGACTAGCCGCTTGGCTGAGGTAGTCGCGAAAGGTGGCTTGGTAGCCAAACTTATCCTCCTCTGGAAAGTGGTTCTCCCCTTCTTGTAGACTTTTTTGCAAATACTCCAATTGCTTTTTTTGATCCTTGAGCATGTCCAACTGACTGGCATAGGCCTCTACTTGAACACCTTCTGCCCCTTCCTGGTATTGAACCAGAAGATCCCCCTTCTTGACCAGCTTATTTTCTTCCAAATGATTGACAAGAATACGGTTGTTGCTAGTTGACTGGATATTTGCAAGGATACGACTAGGCTCGACAGTAGCTCTAGTAGACAAACTCATCTCCTTCTCTGCAAGAGTTGCAAAGCCAAGTAAAAACACAAGTAGAAGGGACATGGGTACAATCACCCGACTGGAAAAATTATGATAACGACGGTTATAAAACTCCGCACTTTCTAAAAATTCTGGTTTCATCCTCTCCTCTTTCTAGCTATTCACCAAATGGGCATAAAAGCCACCCTGTGCAAGCAAATCAGCATGCTTTCCTTCTTCAACAATCTTGCCCTGATCCAAGACAACAACCTTCTCTGTCCGCTCAGCAATGGTCAAGCGGTGAGCAATGAAAATCAAGGTCTTGTCTAAAGCCATGAGATTATCGACAATTCGCTTCTCTGTCAAAATATCCAAACTGCTGGTCGCCTCATCCAAAATTAAGACCGGCGCATCTGTCAAGAGAGCACGCGCCAGAGCGATTCTCTGACGTTGACCACCTGAGATCCCTGCCCCATCCGAAGTCAATTCTGTCTGGTAATTCAGGGGCATACGCTCGATATCCTCCCGAATCTCTGCCAATTCGACCGCCCGTAAGATATCCTCTTGAGTCGTCCCCTCCTTGGCTCCCAAAAGAAGATTCTCCAAAATCGTTCCGTTAAAGACATAGGGCTGTTGAGGCAGATAGTTGATATACTGACGCAGAGCCTTTTTATCAATCTGATTGAGATTGACACCACCCAGACTAATCTCTCCCTGACTTGGGTCGTAAAAATTAACCATCATCTTAGCCAAAGTAGTCTTACCTGACCCTGAAATCCCCACAAAAGCTACTTTAGAACCTTGGGAAATCGTCAAATTGATATCCGACAAAACGTCTCGACCATAGCCATACTTGTAGGAAACCTGCTTGAAGGTCATCTCTCCCTTCATCAAGCTCAGATCCTCAACTGTTTTCTTCTCCTCAAACTCAGAAGCTACCAGATAGACCTCATTCAGACGGTTATTGGCGACCTGCGCAGTCTGAAGTTTGGTTTGCAGATTGATGATATTTTCCAAAGGATTGGTAAAGTAAACAAGCAAGGTATTATAGGTAATCAACTGCCCCAAACTCATCTTGCCATCCATGACCAGAACAGCCCCCATCCAGAGAATGCCGACATTGAGCAAGAGATGGGCAACTTTTTTCAGAGCCTTTTGCTGACTCTCTGCTCGACTATAGGTAAAGGATTTTTTCAGATAATCCACAAATTCCTTGTCAATCTTTTGGTAACGCTGACTTTCACTGGTCAAGGACTTGATAGTTTCAATACCATTGATGTCCTCAATGATAGAAGAAGACAGAACCGCATTGGCTTCCATGGTGTCCCGATTCATCTTTTCAAACGGCTTCATAAAAGCAAAGATAATCACTGTGTAGATAGGAAGTGCCAATAAAGTCATGAAAAAGAGATTGGTATTTTGTGAAAATAAAACAAGAGAAATAATGACAACCGTTGACACATCTAGGAAAATCGAAAGAATGGTCGAAGCCAGCGCATCGATGATACTGTTAGCATCTGTAAAACGAGACACGATTTCCCCTGTACGACGTGTCGCAAAGAAGGACATAGGCAGGTGAAAAACATGCTTGATATAGGACAAAATCACGTCAATCGACAGGCGTTGCCCCAAAACAAGTAAGAGATACTCCTGAGCGTAGGACAAAATCTGCTGAAGAATATAAACGATAACCAGCCCAATAGAAATGATCCCCAGTGTCGAACGCATCTGATCTGGCACATAGGTATCAATGATAGACTGCAAATAATAAGAACCCACAATGTTAATCAAGGTTACCAAGAGCGTTGCCAAAACGATATTGGCAATCAAGCCACGCTGCTTCACTAATATAGGGATAAAAGAGAGCAGACCATTCTTTTGATCCTTATGAGGCTTGTAGTCTGGACTAGGTGCCATAAAAAGGGTCACTCCTGTCCACTCTTGCGAAAATCGCTCACGTGGCAGTTTAGTCAACTTCACCCCAGGATCTGGATCGGCAATATGAATGCTATCCTTATCCTGCCCAGTCACCACATAGTAGTGGAGCAATTTTCCTTCCTTAAGCACATGGGCAACAAAAGGAAAGGTCAAATCTGGCAAGTCAAAGAGCGTCATATCTGCCTTGATAGCTCGCGTCTCAAAGCCAATCTCCTCTGCCACCTTGACCAAGCCCAAAGCCGTCGTCCCATCCATGGTCGTCTTGGCCAATTCTCGCAAGTGAGCCAAAGAATAATAGCTACCATAGTAGCCAAAAACCATGGCTAATGAAGCTACACCGCAGTCCATCTGATCCACCTGCGGACGATAGTGACGTTTCCCAAATTTCATATTCATCTCCTTTTTTCTAAACTCATCTGATAACAACTATCTTACCCCAATCCCCAAACAAAAACTGGACTTCCTCCCCAAATGCGTCTATCCCCCTCCCAACTGCACTTTTTAGATAAAGAAAATAGGCAGAACAAACGTCCTACCTAGAAAATATAAGAATTCCAAGTTAACAAAACCGAAATGATTTCGTATCATTATTAAGTAAAGAAAAGAAATTTTAGTATTTCTAAAAACTATTTATAATAGACATTATAGCATTAAATAAAAATGGTACAGAAAACACTACTGTCAATCTTAAATTTTTAAATCTCGCATAATTTGTTATCCCAATTAGTAATACTGTCAATATGCTGAAATAGGCAAACTTTATATCCGATGGATTAAATAAGTAACAAAGTAAAATGCTAAAACTTAAGGTTATATTTTTAGATAAAAGAACATCTCCAAAGTTCCTCTTATCCTTATCAAAAAATAATGTAATCAGAAAGAGAGAAAATCCATATTCAATAAGAGTTGCTATAAATGTGAAAACAACAGAAATCACTGTCAATATTGTTTCTATTTTAATTGTAAAAAGATTAGATAGTTCAGATAATTTATCAATTTGTTCATCTAAAATTCCCGACTTCATCAGTAAATCAATAAACAAATATAAAAGAAAAAGATAAATAATCAGATTCATTAACTTGTATAAACTATTATTTGTTTGAAATTTCATAAACCTGTCCTTCCTCTATTAAAATCCTTTGAGATTTGCTAATCAATTCTTGATGCAATAAATTATGTGATACATATATAATAGTAGAGCTTTCTTTCATGGAAATTAAGCGTTTAGCAATCATATCAATACTTCTTGCATCCACTGTTGATAAGATCTCATCAATAAAAATATAATCCCAATTTTTAGCAAAAATTAAGGATAAGCCTAATTTGAATTTTGTTCCAGTAGAGGCTGTCATATAGTTATCTCCGATTTTGTTATCAAAAAAAGTATTAATTTGTTCTTTATCCTCAAATGATAGATGAATTTGAAAAGAATCACACAATAACTGCAAATTTTCTTCTATAGTGAATGGAATAATCCCAAGCTGATTGGTATCAAGGTATAGTACATCTTTGGAGACACAATTCTTTAAACCACTATCAAAAGTCTCTAGCCCAGCTAAAAGTTGTAGAAGGGTGCTCTTTCCTGAACCATTCTCTCCTTCAACTCTGTAAATTCCCTTATCAATCTCGAGTGATATATTTTTCAGTATACATTTATCATAACTTTTGGATTCATTTTCAATTTTCATAATTTAATTCCCTCTATCAACGCTGCTAAAATTAATAAAAGATAAGAAATGATATACCATTTTAAATTACTTTTTATATAAATAAGTATATTTTTAATTCCCCTATCCTTCAATAATCGGTATAAAAGATACTGACTCATACCTTGGTACCAAATAAAATTCGGTATTTCAATAAGACCATGAGGTAATATTCCTTTTATTGTAGCTACTATTCCAATCATATGACCAGATATACCCAATTGTATTCCTAAAGATAGCAAATCAAAAAGTTGCAATAAGGGCGAAATCGGAAAACAGAATAGATATAGCAAAAAATTTGTAGAATTTGCCTGTAAAACTGTCAATGTAAATTGTAATTCCAGTTTCGGAGGTATAGTAGCAAAAGTCTCACTTTTTAATATAAAGCTTAAAAGTAAACCTAGTGAAAAACAGACTATACAAAATAACACATAGTAAATCAGAAAACCACTTTTTCTCATCTAATACCCCCTACTAAAGTTAAAAATATTATCAGAAAACAATATAAAACCAGAAAACTCCATCTCAATAAACTAACTGTACCTTTAATTAAAAATAGAGCTTTCTTATAATAGACATAGGCTATAAAATAATTGAATGGAATCAATAACAAATTCAACAAAATACTTTTTATATCAGTACTATAACTTGTCACCGGAATCAAACATAACAACAATGAAAATTGTAAGAAAGAGATTAAATGCGTCAACATCATTAGTTGTACATTCTTAAAAAAGAAATTCATTTTAGAATGATTGAGAGCAGATAATTGGAGTAAAGCTAGATCTACCCCAATTGAGGATTTATGATTCCCTATTATTGCCTCCATTAATGTGATATATATTGAGGTATAAAGAAACAATATTGGTATTTTTGTGCCATCAATTGATAACATCGTCATCATATACCAAAATAGATATGAAAGGAGAATACTAATCAAAATAAAAGAAAAAGTTAACCCTTTATTTAACCAACAAAAACGAAGCAATATAAATAGACTGCTACGAAATCTTTTTTGGCTCATTCGACTGCTTTTAAAATAGAGATTACTCGCATGATTATCTAATATCCCCATGACTAAAATAAAATAATTGAGTAGTATGGCATAAATTACAACTTGTCCTTGTTCTATAGACAATAGTCCTATAGAGAAAAATAAGAACAATTTACTTATAATTGAAAACAAACTAGGTAGAATTAAAGAAATAATTTGAATAACTATCAAACAAAGAGTAATGGATAAATAAAAATATCCAATAATGTCTAGAAAATACAAAACAAATAAATAAATGAATGATTGTAAAATTTGGAAAGAATAATATTTCTTGATAATGGCAAGAAGATAGAGAAAAATGTAGTTTTTCCTTATATAGAAAGTATTTATTTTTTTACTTTGAATAGGCAGTTTCATATTATAACGATTCAAAGTAGCGTAATCTACTACCAAAAAAAGTAAAAATAATTTCCCTTGAAAAGGAAAATAGCTTTTAAAATAGATTGACAAACTTATGATAACAACAAACAAAAGGGTTATCCCAATAAAATTAAGATAACCTAAAATACTTTCACATTCTTTTTTAGAAAGTATTTTCATCTAGTTCTACCATAGAGCTGCTTTAGCAGCACTTTTCTTTTTCAACATATAAAGAACTGTTGCTGCAATACCCGAACCAATAGAACCTACTCCTGTGATTGCACCTACAATTGAAATTACTGCTGTAACTGTACTATAAGCACTAATCAAATTGACTACAGTAGCAGCAGATCCTGTCGAAATTCCTAATGTCCCAGCCAACATAGGAAAAGAAACAACACCTAAGCTTAACCAACTAATGACTGCTAACATTACTGAAACAATGAGAAATTTATTATGAAATTCCATTCTTTTAGATTTCATTTTAGTGTACTCCTTTTGTATATTATTTATGTTTTATTGAGAGTTAATTCGCATATGTTGTATTCCTAACTCTCTTCAAATGTTCGTCTATATTTTATACTACTTTTATTAACATATCTATAATAAATAAATTACTACTACATTTTCCTAGATTATCAAATTACTTTTATATCACTAAGACTCAATAAAAGATAATGTCTATTTAACTTTTATACGATTACTATCTCCTTTTTAGTTCACACTTCCTACATCATAAATAAACATACTCAACCCTCACAATCTCCAAATCACTCTTTTATATCATTGAAAATTAAGTTTCATCCTCTATACTAATGTAGGAAACCTATTAAAACATTCCTTTAATCCAATATAAGAATACTTTATTCCATTAATATCTACCTGATATTATAGATAGAACCAAACTCCTATACTTAAAAGGACAAATAACGTTCCAACCATAATAAACCTCCTTTCTTTTTGGAATCGTTTTCTTTATGGGTTTAGTATAACAAAAACATGAAAAAACAACATGACTTAGAAGTCAGGTTGTTGGGAAATCTATTTGTTTTTCTGCTAAGATTCTCTGAACTAATACCTGATCGTCTAGCAATTCTGCTAGAGAAATCGCCTTTTCATAGAAACTTTCTGCCTCTAAAATATTCTTGTCTACAAATAAAGCATATTTTGCCTTTAGCAAAAATAGATGAGGTCGGTAAAAAACATGTCTTGTTTTAGCAATAATTTTCTCAAATGTTTGAATATATATCAGACTATCTTCTGTCTGAATTTGGATAAATAGGCTCAGAAGAACTTTTTCCATCTGAGCTAGGCTAGCCTTATCTTCATATTCTGAACATAGCAATACTTTTTGAGCTAACTCCTCAAAATGTTCTTTATCTTCTAATCCCATAGCACAACAAAAGAAATACAATTCAATAATCAACAAATCATTTACAGAAAAATATTTCTTTTTTAATAACTGCTGGAAATATTCTTCCACTAACCCTAAACCGTAGGTCGCATCTGAACTACCATAAATATCAAAACGAGCTTGTGTCACATCCACAATTAACTGCTCTTCCTCAGGCAAATTCTCATAATAGTTTTCATATATTTCCTCAAGTATAGCTTCTTTTCGTTCGATTCTTCTCTTATCAGCGTAGGTTTGAGAATGGATCAGCTCATCTTTTAGTTTTAGGAATGCTTTTGGAATCTCTATAGCCTTAACATCTACAATATTCTGTAATGATACTCCAAGTTTATCCGCAATCAATAATAATTTAGGAAGTGTTGCTAAAGCTTGCCCATTTTCAATACGTGCTAGCTGACGAATCGTCAACTCTGATTCATCTCCACAAATATCTATCTGAGTTTTTCCACAAGATCGCCTAATAGTTTTGATTTTATAACCAATTTCACGTTTCAACTCATCCATAGTAATACTCCTTAAGTTGATTACAAAGATTTCTTTTTCTTCCTAATTCTTTTGTCAATCATGTACAAAACGATAATCGAAAACAGCGGTGGTATAATATAACTCTTTTCACTCATTGTCAGCTGAAATCCCAGAGTTGCTAGTATCTTAAAGATGAAAATATTCATCAAAAATAGAAAAATAAATACTAAAAAATATCTTAAAATCTTCTTCATTTCTTTTCTTCAACTTTCCTAATTTCTACACCTATTTTATCAAAAAATACATATAAAACTCCAAATAAACTCCAAACGATATAAATAAACACCTCAACTGCACTTTTTGGATAAAAAAATAGGCAGAACAAACGTTATGCCTACTAAAAATATGGTATGAAAGGAAATTGATGTTTTACTGTCACCCTAGGCAAGCTTGGGACAAATAATCATTGATAGCAACCTTTACGACATCCTATTTAAAGTTACTTCAATTTTTAATGTCCCTGCTATTTCTAAACCACCTCTGGTATAATCTATTCATAGTCAGAATAGATTATACCGTTCTAAATTACGATTCATAGTTACTCCTTTTTTGATTCGTTAATATAAGACACCTATTCCCTATAGAGCGTCTACTGCTTCAAATTTATCTATTCTTTTTTTCTTTACTTCTATATAAAAGAATGAAGACCATCATAAATAATGCAACCGTGGGTATATTGAAACTATCAAACCAAGTAGGTAAAGATACTTTATTTATGTCAGCTACTAATCTGATGATTATATAAGACATTGAACCCAGTAATACTATAATTTCAGGCCAAACTTTCAGTATTGATTTAACAAATTTCATATTAAACTCCAATGTGATGCATTCTGAGATTATACTCTAGTCATTTTAGCACAGACCAACAAGTCATTCTTAACTGCTCACTCTACTCGCTTTTTATTGACCTTATATCCTAGATAAAAGAGCCCAAATAAAACGGGGTAAATTTCTGGATAAAATAGGGTATTGATCGGATTTTTCAAAATCAAATACGTTGCGATGTAGATTATGAGCGATACGGTAAAATAACCCTCAGAAAAGCCTAATAAGAATTGTTTCATGGTAGACTCCTATTTACCTGATAAGAAATGGCGGAAAGTTCTGCCATTCACATGCACAAAATCCCTTTGATTCAGATTCATCATTTATATCTTTGATTATTTTTTGACAAATCTTTGCGAAAAATACCAAAATATCCTGCGAAAAGCAAACCAACCAAAGTCCATTGCCAATTAAAGGATACTAACGAACCTGTACGAATCACATGAAGCGCGACATTAAGAGTTATTCCCAACAAAGGAAATATCGTGGCTAGTTTAGGTAACAATGTATTGAGATTAAGGTTGCGATTATTCATTATCTAACGCCCACGACGAGCCAAATCTGAACCAAATGTGTAACCAGCATTAAAAATTTGTACAGCAGCATTCAGTACTCCTGCAATCCCAACTGCTTCCGCAAGACCAAAACCACCTTTTGTTCCCACTAATTCATCGTCAGATAATTGATAAAATTGTTCTAAGTTCATGTTCGTCATTACTCCTTTATATTATATTTTATTGCTATGTAAATGATTAAAATGAGTATTGGATAAGTAAATACTTCTGAAATATCCATAAAATTTACACTATACTGTCCAGATAATATTTTATAATCAATTAAAATTTGAACGATAGTAAAAATAATACGTAGCGATAACAATACCCCTAATAATATCACTTCTTTTTTTAAAAACATAGAAATGCCTCTCTGACTACAATCAGATTATGGTCTATTCGCATAATACCCTAAAGCTGCTCCACCAGCAGGAAGTAATAATCCTTCGATAACAATCAATAAACCTACTTCAACTTATTCACTTTGCTCTACGATTTCAAATTGATTCAAATTTTGCATGTTATACCCCTCTTTAAATAATACTAGCTAAGCCAATAGTGAGTCCCACTAATAAACCTACCATCCCTGAAGCTGATATAATAATAGCCGCAAATTCGTTTGAAAAATTCATTGATTTCTCCACAGTGTTTTATCTTATCTGAAGTAACCCCATGCAGCTAGCCCTACAGCGGATAAACCACCGACAACATACCCTGCAACCTTGATTCCTACTGGAACTGCTACTACCGCTGCAGGAAGTACTCCTCCATCAACTGTTGCTAGTTCTTTTTCTGTCATTGCTGTAAACTGATGATCATTTACTAAAATATTCATTTTAACTTCTCCTTGTTCTTATTTACTTTTAATTTAAATATTTCTTTTTTATTAATATAGTATGTCAATGCTACTAACAAAATACAGCTCTCCAATGATACCTTTTCTAAATTAAGTAGAGAATAAATTAATAATATACTATAAGCTGTTAAAGCAAATCCTACATATATTTTTTTTAACATTCTATTCATAAAACTTACCCAAAGTTTTATTTTAGATTTTTTCCAACTTGATAAAGACCTGCTCCTAGTATAATAGCCCCTCCTGTTACAGAAAAACCTTTAAACGCAGCTACTCCAAACGCAACTACTAGTGGTGCAATTCCCCCATCTACATTCATCAACTCTTCTTCTGTAAGAGCTACAAAGTTCTGTTCCATTTTGTCAAAATTTGTCATCTTTTTTCTCCTTTATTTCTATTTTTTAGTTTACGATTTCTGGTTCTTAAAACATTTTAAAAACCAGAATAGATAAATTACTGAACTCCTTTTCCTTCCTTTTCGTCTCACTTATCTATTTGAGAAGTGATTGAAAATGAACAGGTAAATTTCATTTATTTTAAATACCATTTGATAAACCATGGCAATAAGATTGGTAAATACATCGCGTAATCTCCTTCCTTTTCTTCTCACTTATTTATTCGAAAAATAATTCGAAAATGTACAATTAATTAAATTTTATTTGAAAAATAACTCAGTGAACCATGGATAGAACATTGATATAAACATGAACTAGGCTCCTTTCTTTTTCCCTTTTACTTATCTATTCGAATTTTTTATTAAAACAAATAATTGTAAATTGTTTCGCCAAACTTCTGGCCTGCCCAATAAATAGGACCTGAAATTAATGTCCCTAAAGCATAAATCCCAACTACTCCAACTATGAAAATGAATACTTTTACAGGAATTGACTGCAAACTGTAAAAATTCTCTACCCTAGTAATCCAACTTTCTATTATGCGTTCCATTAGCGCTCTTCCTTCCCTGTTAACGTCCACGACGCTTAGCATGTGCTCCTGAAGCACCATCTACAGCACCCAATAAAAATGTTCCTGCAATTGCGACTCCTCCAACTACTACTAGACCAAACAACAAGCCTCCTTCTACATCGGCCAATTCCTCATAACTCATTACATGAAAACTATCTTCCATGTTTTTAATTTGTTCCATCTTATTCTCTTTTTTGATTATTAACGATTGAAGAAGGTAGTTATTTGTGTTTCATTTTTCATATATGCTATTCATTGTTGTAGATAAACTTTACTCTCTAAATCTTATCTTAGAATCCAAATAATGCACGACGTAACCATAGACCTGTATTTAAACCCCGTTGATAGCTTTCCTTGCTACCACCCACCAGCAAGGCTAAGTCGCTTTCCTTTAATACCTCAATAGTATACTTATCATTCATTTCATTCATCTCTTATCCTCCTAAAAACCAAAACCTCTACGAAATCCAATGTACCAATCTACAAGGGTCTTCGTCCAATTTTCTCCACCTTGAATATCGGTCAATTCTTCCGAAGTTAGCTCAACAAATCCGTAATAATGTTCTTTCATTATTTTATTCCTTTCTTTTTTCTCTTACTTATTTATTCGAAAAATAATTCGAAAATGTACAACTAAATTAAATTTTATTTCAAAAATAATTTAATGTACCATGAATAGAAAATCGGTAGATACATAAACCAGACTCCTTTCGTTTTCCTCTTACTTATCTATTCGAAAAAAATTTCGAAAATGAGCAACTAAATTAAATTTATTTAAAAAATAACTTAGTGAACCATGGGTAGAACATTGATATAAACATAAACCAAACTCCTTCCTTTTTCCTCTTACTTATCTATTCGAAAAAAAGTCAAAAAAATAAGAATATCAGAAAATTTTCCGATATTCTTATTGATAAACTCATTCAAATCTAACAGATATTAGACATTAAGATATTTTTTAAGTGTTCTTCTGGCTGTTCGCGATACGGGGAAGTGCAAGCCTTCTAACAGAGTCACTTCTGTCGCAGTCATCTCTTCAATGGCCTGTAGACTGACCAACGTATTGCGATTGGCATAGACAAAGTAATCTTTTTCAGCCTTGGCAGCGATATCCTTGAGGCTGCCATGACAGACTCCTTTTCATTATTTTATAGATAACTCTATCCCCTGTTCCATCTACAAAAGGCTTTAGTTTCCTTTTAAAATACAAGAAATCTAAAGCCTCCTGAAAATGGTATATTGGTTAGAGCGTTAACGATTAGTTGTGAAGATGTTATTTTTATTTAACCACAACCACTTTATAATATTCGTTTGAGTGTGGAGATTCAATCTTAATTTTTTCACCGTATAAACCATCGATTTCTTTATCCAGATAATCTGAAACTCCCGATGGCAAACGTTTCATCTTAAGAATCTCACCAGATTGATCCGCATAGGCTAGGATGTGATAGTGGGTTGTAGCCATACCATCATCAATTAATACAAAGTAACCTGTTTTGAGCTTACCTTGCTCATTTTCTAAATAGTATAATTTATTGTTATTGATTGTAAAGTGGGTAGCCCCAAGACGAAGTCGTACACCTGGATTTTCTAAATAGACATCATTGCCAACTTTTTTGATTTCTGAATAGGTTGTCATTGCTGGGATATTAACCACACGATATCCATTTTCATCAAAGTAGTAGCGATTTGGTAAGCTTTGGAAGTTCTGTACAACCGCCTTAGAATCAATTTCTTGTCCTTCTTCTTTATTATCCACTAAAGCTAAGGTAGTATTTGCAACCTCATCCCCATATTTGTCGGAAAACTTCTTGAACTCAGGTTTAATATACCAAGTGTTTTTAGCCACGATAACATCAGTATAGTTATGTCCGTCAAATTTTGATGTAATCAGATACTCATATCCATCACCTAAACGGACAATATCATCATCTTTATAAGGGCTATTTTTTAAAGTCAACATATAGCCATCCTTACCAATGACATAACTTTCCCCATCACTGGCTGGAACAGCTCTATCTGCGACCATAGCACCTGATTTTTCAAAGTAAGACCATTGACCATTGGCAGTCGCCCATCCTGTTGCCATAGCGCCACTGTCTTTGAGGTAATACCATGTAGACCCTTCTTTGTACCAGCCAGTACGCATAGCACCACTATCTGCTAGGGAATACCATGTATCACCGTCCTTGAGCCAGCCTGTCTGCATATTACCAGAATCGTCAAAATAGTACCAAGAACCAGCATTTTGTACCCATTTATTTTTAGCGAGACTGCCATCTTGTGAAAGATTCCAGTCAGCACCATTTTTAACCCAAGTATCTGCAGCCTGTGCTTGATTGATAGACAATAGTAGACCAGCACCTGCAAGCAAACCAAGTGTAAGTAGTTTAGATTTTTTCATAGCCATTTCCTCCTTTATTGAATAGCTATAAGAGGACTTCCCTCTTTATTTAGCTATATTCTAATACTTTTCATTGTCAAAATCAATAACATTGTGAAAAATTAGACAATATTACCAATATCTACGAATTGTATTTTGAGTAATACCATATTGCTATAACTCTATAAAAGTCCTTTCTTTTTCTCCTTTTGGAGATTGATTTTTCTGATTTCATTATATCCCTTATTTGTCCCTATATCTCTTCTGTCCCTAGAAAGACTAAATCTGTTCCTAAACGGTCACTTATATTCAATGAAAGTCAACGAGCAAACTAGGAAGCTAGCCGCAGGTTGCTCAATGCACGGCTTTGAGGTTGTAGATGTTACTGACGAAGTCAGCTCAAAACATGGTTTTGAGGTTGCAGATAGAGCTGACGTGGTTTAAAGAGATTTTCGAAGAGTATTAAACCAAATAAAAAATTCCAAAGCAAATGCCTTGGAACTCCGATTGCTATTTTGCTTGAATAATCTTAACCACATCTCCTACACTTTGGAGTTGGTCAATTTCCTCATCGCTGATTTCGATATTAAATTCATCTTCCAGTGTCAAGATAAACTCCATCAAGTCAACTGAGTCAGCATCCAAATCGTCTTTCAGACTCAAGGATTCTGTCACGACAAAGTCCTCTCCCTGTCGCTCTTGGATAATGGTCACAATACGGTCAAAAATTTCTTTTTCTGTCATCTCTTTTATTCTCCTGAAAATTCACGCGCAGTCTGGGCAACTACGTCTGTTTCTAGCATGGTACGAATCTGGCGGATTGTACTATAAACAGCCTTGGCATCGCTTGAGCCATGAGTCTTGACAACAGGTGCCTTGACACCAAACAAGACTGCTCCACCAACATCTGAATAGTTGAGCTGTTTTTTCAAACCTCTGAGGCTGTCCTTGAGAAGGAGTGCGCCTAGTTTTGCTCGAAGACCACCACCTGTAATAGCTGTCTTGAGCAAGCCCATGATTCCCATAGCTGTCCCTTCAATGGATTTGAGCACTGCGTTTCCCGTGAAACCATCTGCTACGACAACATCCGCAACGCCATTCATCAAATCACGTGCTTCCACGTTTCCGATAAAGTTCAAACTTTCATCAGCTGCTAGTAATTCGTAAGTTTCCTTACGAAGCGGGTCACCCTTACTACTTTCTGTTCCATTGTTAAGTAAGCCAACACGTGGTTGCGCAATTCCACGGACATTTTTAGCATAGAAGGAACCTAGAACCGCGTATTGATGGAGGTGCTGGGCTGTATTTTCCGCATTGGCACCGAGGTCTAGCATGTCAAACCCCTTCCCATCAATAGTCGGCAAGGTTGACATAAGTCCAGGACGGTCGATATTCTTGATACGACCCACGATGAAGAATCCAGCAGCCAACAAAGCACCTGTATTCCCAGCTGAGAGAACAGCATCTGCTTCGCCTTCTTTGACAGCCTTGGCCGCCAAGACCATACTGGCATTTTTCTTCTTCCGAATAGCTCTCGTAGGTTCATCGTCTGAATCAATCTTCTCATCCGTATGGATAATGCTGACGCGCTCTGTCGCTGTCAAATATTGCTTGATTTTAGTTTCATCTCCGTAGAGTTGAACCTCAATATCTGAAAAGTCAGCTAGGGCTTGATTGACACCCTCAACGATGGCTTGAGGTGCGTAATCGCCCCCCATGGCATCTACTGCGATTTTTTTCATTTCTTTTCCTCTTTTAGTAATTGTCCCCAGTCTGCTAGGGAATCAATAAATTTCTTTGATTTTAGGTGAATCCCCACGTACTCTTCATAGAGTTGATCCATAAATTGGCGTAAGTCTTGCTTGATTTCAGGCTTGAGCGAAATGGTCTCCAAGGTCTCAAAATCAATGGCTTGAAATTGATTGAGCAGATAGGGGATATTGGGATTGAGATGGCAACGTCTCTCATCCTCATGATAATGCTCTGGGCAGAGGCAGGCTCCATATTTGAAAGAAAAATCAAAAGCCTGACCAACCCGATGACAAAAGACACACTCATTAAAATTGAGACTGATTCCAAATCGGGTCAAGATTTGGATTTCAAAAATGTTGGTCAAAACCTGATAATCCAAGCCTGCTTCCATCAACTCCAAAGTCTTTTGCAAAAAAGCAAACAAGGGAGCATCCTGCTGATTGTCCTGCAAACTAGCATCTGCAAGAGCCGCCACATAGGTCGCATAGGCCATGACAAAGAGGTCACTATTAATCTTGGGAAAGGTCATCACCTCGTGATAGTCCTCGATGTAACTGAGCCCATCATCATTGATTCGCAAGAGAAATCGTGCCAGCACCAAGGGCTGAATAACTGGAGCCAGCTTAGACTGACCAGCGTGTTTAACAAAAAACATGCGTTTGCCAGCCTGCTCTGTAAAAATCTTGACTAGCTTATCATCCTCCCGAAAATTGCGATTGTAGAGAACCAAGCCTTGACTCGTGATAGACTGAATCATGCTTCTCTCATGTACTCCTCAAGTCGTTTCATGGCTTCTTTAATCGTCTCCATGCTGGCTGCATAAGATAGGCGAACATAACCTTCCCCGTAACGTCCAAAGGCTGCACCAGGGATAAAGGCAACGGCCTTCTTCTGAGCAAAATCCTTGAGAAAGGCAAAGGAGTCTTGATTGTAGCCCGCTGGAATCTTAGCAAAGATATAGAAGGCACCGTCTGGTTTAATAATCTCAAAACCAAGAGTAGTCATCTTTTCGATGATATAGTCCCGACGCTGGATGTATTCCTTCTTCATAGACTCCGCATCGTTTTTACCAGCCGTCAAGGCTTCTACTGCAGCATGTTGGGCCATGGTATTTGCAGCAGTAACCAAATATTGGTGACTCTTGATTAACTGGGCTGTGAAGGTTGCAGGAGCGAAAATCAGACCCAAACGCCAACCGGTCATGGCATGCGATTTAGACAAACCATTGATAATAATAGCCTGATCTCTCAACATCGTTCCTAGAGACACATGGGCTTCGCCCGTATAGGTCAATTCTGAATAGACCTCATCACAGACAACGAAAATCTCATACTTGCGTAAAACGTCTGCCAAGGCCTCCAACTGCTCCCGACTATAGGTAATTCCTGTCGGGTTGGCTGGATAGTTGAGAATAACCGCTTTGAGCTTGTCTCCCTGCTCCAAAATGGCCTTCTCCAACATTTCAGGAGTCAGGACAAAACCATTTTCAGTTGTGTCAATCTCGACAACCTCTGCCCCAACTAGATTGACAATCGGCTCATAGCCTGGATAAGCGGGAGCTGGCAAGAGCACCTTGTCTCCCTCTTCCAAAATAGCCGTCAAAGTAGCAGATAAGGCCTCTGTCGCCCCAATTGTAACCAAAATTTCATTCTCAGGAGCATAGTCCAGTTGGTACTTTTCCTTAACAAAGTCACTGGCCGCCTGACGTAGAGTCAGCAAGCCACTCATCCCTGTATAGTAGGATTGATTCTGGTCAATCGCTCGCTTGGCCGCCTCCTTGACATGATCTGGCGTTGTAAAATCAGGTTCCCCCAAGGTCAAACGCAAGACCCCAGGAATCTCAGAAATAGCCTGGTCAAACTGACGAATCAACGAAACTTGAATCTTATCTAACTGTTTATTAAAGCGCTTAGTTAAGTCCATAGATACCTCCTACTTTCAAAACGTATCTCTATTATACTACAAAAGCCCCCCGACCGCAAAAATACATTAGAGAATAGCTTTCCACTTTCTATTTTACTTTTCCTGTTTACAGGTCTATAATGGTAACAGATTCTATTTGGAGGTTTTTATGTCATTTCTATCAAAAAATGGAGCAGGCATCTTGGCCTGCCTTCTCATTTCAATCGTATCTTGGTACTTAGGAGGATTCTTCCCTGTCATTGGCGCACCCGTCTTTGCGATTTTCATAGGCATGCTTCTCCATCCCTTTCTCTCGCCTTATAAACAACTGGATGCTGGATTGACCTTTAGTTCCAAGAAATTGCTCCAGTATGCCGTTATCTTGCTTGGTTTTGGTCTCAATATCTCGCAAGTCTTCGCAGTTGGGCAATCTTCACTCCCTGTCATCCTGTCCACCATTTCAATAGCCTTGATTGTTGCCTACCTCTTCCAGCGCTTCTTTGCACTGGATACAAAACTGGCTACCTTAATCGGAGTGGGATCTTCGATCTGTGGGGGCTCTGCCATTGCGGCAACAGCGCCCGTTATCCATGCCAAGGAAAAGGAAGTAGCCCAAGCAATCTCCGTTATCTTTTTCTTCAATGTCTTGGCTGCACTCATATTTCCAACGCTAGGTACCTGGCTTCATCTATCCAATGACGGCTTCGCCCTCTTTGCAGGAACTGCGGTCAATGATACTTCCTCTGTAACGGCTACAGCCAGCGCCTGGGACAGTCTCTACCAAACTAATACCCTCGAATCCGCAACCATTGTCAAACTCACACGTACTCTGGCTATCATCCCCATCACTCTCTTTCTCTCCTACTGGCAAAGTCGCGAGCAAAAAAATAAGCAAGGCCTGCAACTGAAAAAAGTCTTCCCACTTTTTATCCTTTACTTTATCCTTGCATCTCTCCTAACCACCCTCCTGACCTCTCTCGGGGTATCCAGTAGTTTCTTTACCCCACTCAAACAACTCTCCAAATTTCTCATCATCATGGCCATGAGTGCTATCGGTCTCAAAACAAATCTGGTCGCTATGGTCAAATCCAGTGGAAAATCTATTATCCTCGGAGCCATCTGCTGGATTGCCATCATCCTCACTAGTCTTGGTATGCAGACCCTTATCGGCATTTTCTAATACTCTTCGAAAATCTCTTCAAACCACATCAACGTAGCCTTGCCGTAGGTATGGTTACTGACTTCGTCAGTTCTATCTGCAACCTCAGAACAGTGTTTTGAGCAGCCTGCGGCTAGTTTCCTCTTTGATTCTCATTGAGTATAACACAAAAGGTAGCCCATCAGCTACCTTTTTCTTATGCTTCCTCAATCAAGCGTGTATGTTCTCTCTTGATGCAACGATTCATCACGATATCATCGCATCCACCAGCACGCAAGATTTCTTCCGCCTCTAGACTTTCAAGTCCTAGCTGTGCCCAAAAAATCTTGGCATCAGCTTTGAGAAAATCACGCGCCACATCAGGCAAAAACTCGCTGCGACGGTAAACATTGACAATATCTACAGGAAAAGGAATCTCAGCTAGGCTGGCATAAGCCTTTTCACCCAAGATTTCGCCACCTGCTGCCTTGGGATTGACTGGGATAATTTTATAACCTCGATCCTGCATTTCCTTGGTCACTCGATTGCTAGTTGTTTCTTCACGGTCTGATAAACCCACCACAGCAAGGGTTTTACTCGTTGCGAGATACTGACGAATCACGCCATCACTTGGATTGATAAATTCTTGACTCATAGAAATCCTCCTTTTTCATCAGTATAGCACATTTTGAAAAGGCTTGCAGAATTCTACTACAAAAAAAGGAGGACTAGCCCCCTTTTTATTTAGCCTCGTACCAGGTTGCCCCTTCATTTTCGTCTGCAATGAGGGGAACACTGAGTTGAATGGCTTCTTCCATAGTTTGTTTCACTAATTTTTTCATCTCTGCTAATTCAGATTTAGGCACTTCAAGGACGATTTCATCATGCACTTGTAACAGCATCTTAGTCTGATAACCACCTGCAACCAAGGCTTTATCCAGCTGAATCATGGCAATCTTGAGAATATCTGCCGCCGAACCCTGGATAGGAGAGTTGATAGCAGTCCGCTCTGCAAAACCACGAATATTGAAGTTACGCGAATTGATATCTGGCAACTCACGACGACGCTTGAAGAGGGTCTCTACATAGCCCTTATCACGCGCCTCACGCACCACTTCATCCATGTAGTTTTTAATACCTGGGAAGCGTTCAAAGTAGGTATCAATGTAGGCTTTGGCCTCCTTACGGCTAATGCCCAAATTATTAGACAAACCAAAGTCTGAAATCCCATAAACCACTCCAAAGTTGACAGCCTTGGCATTGCGACGGTCGTTTGCAGTCACATCCTCAGGACGCTCAATGCCAAAGACCCGCATGGCTGTCGAAGTATGGATATCTGCCCCCTCTTGGAAAGTCTTAATCAAGTGCTCATCCTTAGAAATATGCGCCAAAACACGCAATTCAATCTGCGAATAGTCCGAACTGAGCAACACACTATCCTTCCACTCTGGCACAAAAGCCTTACGAATGAGACGGCCTTGTTCCAAACGCACAGGAATATTTTGCAAGTTTGGATCCACACTAGACAAACGCCCAGTCTGGGTCAAATCCTGAACATAGCGAGTATGAATCTTGCCATCAGCCAAAATCCAGTCCTGCAAGCCAATCACATAAGTAGACTGAATCTTAGCAATCTGACGGTAGTCGAGGATTTTCTTAACAATCGGCGCAATAGGAGCTAGACGCTCTAACACATCTACCGCTGTCGAATAACCGGTCTTAGTTTTCTTAGTGTATTCTAGAGGTAGCCCCAATTTTTCAAAGAGAAGCACGCCCAACTGCTTAGGCGAGTTGATATTAAACTCCTCACCAGCCAGTTCGTAAATCTCCTGAGTGAGCTTTTCAATGACAAGCTCATTTTCAGCCTGCATCTCAAGCAAGGTCTCTTTCTTGACCGTAATCCCAGCAATTTCCATCTTGGCAAGGACAAAGGCCAGAGGTTGCTCTATATCATAAAGAAGCTCTAATTGCCCATTTTCGATAAGTTTTTCAAGCAAAACAGGCTCTGTTTCGACCAAAACAGCAAGCTTACGAGCCAAGTGTTCCAAGAATTTCTCGCGTTCAGGAATGGCTCTCTTGACACCCTTACCATAGAAAGTTTCATCATCGACCAAATAAGTCTGACCATAAAGACTAGCAATAGTCGCAATTTCATTGTCCTCCACAGTCGAAAGGAGGTATTTAGCCAAACGGCTATCAAAGGCAGGAGCCTGCAAATCCACACCAAAACGATTTAAGAGAACTTTAGCCTTCTTAAAGTCATAAATTCTCAAAGGTGTTTTTTCTAAAAAATCCTTGAAAATAGGGTCTTGCAACAGCTCAAGCTTGTCTGTAGCATAGAGCTTATCTCCACAAGACCAAGCAAAACCAACTAAATCATCCGTATGGTAATTTTCACCAAAAAGCTCAAAATGGAAGATAGACTCTTCACTCAGCATATCTTGACTGATTTGGTCAACGATAGTAAAGTTCAAACTCTCAACCACATCAGCTGACGATGCATTTAAAGCCTGTTTGAGCTGTTTAAAACCCATCTCATCGTAGAATTTCCCAAGATTTTCCACATCTGGACCACTATAGACCAAATCCTCCAAACCAATCTCAATCGGTGTCTTGGTATCAATGGTCGCCAGTGTTTTAGACAAAAAGG
>NZ_CAUQWY010000017.1:0-41595 GCF_963521865.1 uncultured Streptococcus sp. | reverse complement strand
AAAATTGAATAAAACCGAAGGGTATACCCTTCCTTTATATATACATATAAAGGAATACTATCAGCCCTTCACAAATTTTAAGTGAGAAGGAAATTCCATATATGAAACACGAATTGGAGCAAGTCCTCGCTAAAAATCCTGATTTTTTAGTGGACGGCGTACTAAATAAAAATAAACTAGCAGAGCTGGCAAGGCAGTATAATCCTGAGTTGCTTAATCAGTTGATGAGTAATGAAAAAATGACCAATTATTTCTTTTCAAAACTACAAAATGGGGTATTGGTCTTTAAAAAAGATATCTTTTTGCAATTTCTGAATAATAAGGAGTTCTTGCCCGACAGCTTTACAGCCTACAAAACAAAAATAGGTCTTGGGACGTCAGACAGAAATTATCTTTCTGAAAACAAAGAAGTTGTGCTGAATTTTCCTTATAAAGATTGTGTGCTTGAGGGAGGGCAAACTAAGGACGATGTGAAACGTCAAGAGATTTTCTTTAACGAGACGCTTGCTCCAGCGGAAATCAATCGCTTGCTGGATGATAAGGTCTTGACTAACTTTAAACGCTATGACAAAGATGGCGAACATGAAGTGGAAGAGTTAGCAGATACTGATAATCTTATCATCAAAGGGAATAATCTTATCGTTCTGCATAGTTTGAAAAAACGTTTTGCTGGGAAGGTCAAGCTCATTTATATTGACCCGCCTTACAATACAGGTAATGATAGCTTTAATTACAATGATAACTTCAATCATTCAACATGGTTAATTTTTATGAAGAATCGTTTAGAGGTGGCTCGAGAGTTGCTGAGTGATGATGGCTTAATTTTTGTACAATGTGATGACAATGAACAAGCATATCTAAAAGTTTTGATGGATGAGGTGTTCAGCAGAAATAATTTTATCTCAAATATTGTCTGGAAAGGTCGAGGAGGTCGTCAAGATAGTAAATATGTTGCTCAAATTCACGAAACTATAATTTTTTACGCAAAAAATAAAGAACGAGCGATCTTGAATAAAGCTTTTATCGAAGACACTTCAAACTATGCTTATGAAGATAGCCGAGGAAACTATAAAACTCAGCTTATTCGAAAATGGGGAAGCAACAGTCGAAGAGAAGACCGCCCTAACCTCTTCTATGAAGTTGAATTTGAGGGTAATAAAGTATTGCCAATCTTACCGAATGGAGATGATGGGTGCTGGAGATGGAGTAAAAATAGACTTGAAGAAGCTATAAAAAATGATATGGTAGTGTCACTTGAAAAAGATGGTAGAACAGAGCTCTACGAAAAAATATATAAAGGTGATGGGAAGAAACAAACAGTTTTTACATCTTGGATTGATGAAAGTTTTTCTGGTCAGGGAACTAAAGTTTTAGAAGAAATTTTCAAAGAAAAAGTTTTTGATTACCCTAAGCCAGAACAGCTGGTTAAAAAGTTTATTGATTTAACGACCGATGATGGAGACATCGTCCTAGATTACCACCTCGGATCAGGTACAACAGCAGCCGTTGCCCATAAAATGAACCGCCAGTACATTGGTATTGAACAAATGGACTACATTGAGACCGTGTCCGTTAAACGTTTGGAAAAAGTGATTGAGGGCGAACAAGGTGGTATTTCAAAATCTGTCGACTGGCAGGGTGGAGGTTCGTTTGTCTACTGCGAACTCAAAAATGATGCTCAAGATTTCAAAAATACAGTCTTAGAGGCAAGAGAGCCTGAAACTCTATCTCAACTATTTGAACAGGCTAAAAAGTCTTCGTTCCTATCTTATCGTGTCGACCCTAAAAAGTTGAAAAAGTCAGAGTTCGAAAAACTTTCACTAGCTGAACAAAAACAAGTCTTGCTGGAGTTGGTGGATAATAATAACCTGTATGTTAATTACTCAGAGATAGATGATAGCGACTATGGCATTTCACTAGAAGAGAAAAAACTCAATAGAGACTTCTATGGAGAGGAGTAAGCGATGGCTTTTGTGTATGAAATTTATAAGCAAGCTAGTGAAAATGGCTTCATTGACTTTAAGGCAAGCATTCCAGACTACATCACGCAAAATCTGAAATTTCCACTGCGTCCTTACCAGAAAGAGGCGGTAGGGAGGTATCTCTACTACAAAAGGGATGAGAAAAATCGAAAAAAACCAGAACAAGTCCTTTACAATATGGCGACAGGTTCAGGAAAAACTTTGCTGATGGCAGCGATTATCCTCGAAAAATTTAAACAGGGTGAACGGAATTTTATTTTTTTTGTGAATAACGACAATATCCTTACCAAGACAAGGGCAAACTTCTTACCTAATGAGATGGGAAAATACTTGTTTGCGGATAAAATAACGATTGATAATCAAGTGGTGGGAATACGTGAAGTGACAGATTTTTCCGATAGTCAACCTGATAGTATCAATATTGTTTTTACAACCATTCAAAAACTTCACCAAGATTTAAATACCCCAAGGGAAAATCGCCTAACTTATGAGCAATTTGAAGATTTGTCGCTTGTGTTATTGGCAGATGAGGCTCATCACTTGAATGCTGGACTTGGTAAAAAAGAAAAAGACGAGAACGACAGCTGGACGGCGACGATTGAAAATATTCAAAGTACAGCACGTAAATCTTCTTTATTTGAATTTACAGCAACCATTGACTTAGCAAATCCAGATATTACCCAAAAATATGAAAAATCTTTGATTTTCAAGTATGACTTGAAAGAGTTCCGCTTGGATAAGTACTCTAAAGATGTTCTTTTCCACTTGGTAGATAATGAACTTCCAATTCGTATGTTGCAGGCAATCATTATCAGCCAATACCGCAAGAAAATCGCCTTGAAACATGGCATCAACCTCAAACCTTTGGTCTTGTTTAAGTCGCAAAAAATTGCTGAAAATAAAGGAAACTTAGAGGCTTTTTTGGATATGTTAGCCAAGCTGTCAGTAGAACAAGTACAGTCTCAAAAAAACTTAACTGCAAATGATGAGGAGCAAAAAAATATCTTGGAAAAAGCATTTGCTTTTTTTGAGGAGTCTGGACTTTCTTTTCAAGATTTAATTGAGGAATTGCAGGAAGATTTTCGCCGTGAACGCTTACTCGTGATTGATGGGAAAAACAAGACTAGCAACAATTTAGTGGAGTTGAATACTCTGGAACTCCCTTCAAATGAAATTCGTGCTATTTTTGCAGTTGATATGCTCAACGAAGGCTGGGATGTTTTGAATCTTTTTGATATTGTTCGCCTTTACGATATTCGTGATGGTAAGACAACAAAGAACGGTTTTGTCGCAGGGAACACTACCAATGCAGAAAAGCAACTCATTGGTCGTGGTGCACGTTATTATCCCTTTGTGATTGATAATCAAATCGAGGAGAAGTTCACTCGTAAATTTGATGAAAATGAAAACAATGAACTTCGTGTCATAGAACAGCTTCATTATCATTCTGCCAATAATCCTCGTTATATTTCTGAATTAAAGCAAGTCTTGCGTGAGTCTGGAATTTTTGATGATGTCAATTTAGAAGAGCGTGAATTAAAGCTAAAAAAATCTTTCAAACAAACACGAACCTATACAGATGGTCTGGTTTGGATGAATAAACGTCTTTCTTATCAAGAATATGTTGAACAACGACAAGAAAGTTTGTTGGATACCTCTTTCATTCCGAGTTCCTTTGAGGTACGTTTACCGACTTTCAACACAAGAGATTTTGAAGCTTTCTCAGAAGATGATGTTTTTGCGACGGATTCGATAAACACCTTAAACTTTGAGTTTGGAAAAGAAATTACTTCCAATATTGTTCGAGCGGCTATCAATCGCAATAAACAGTATACCTTTAAAAACTTGCAGAAAGCTTTCTTTGGCTTGAGTGGTGTATCTGCCTTCATCGAAATGCTTTCAAAAGTTAATATTATAGTAGAATCTTCTTTATCACAAATAAGTGAGTTAACTTCAGACCAAAAACTCTATATTACAGAACAGCTTTTGTATAGCATTGAAAAAGATATCGTTCCAACTGAAGAGCGCTTTTATGGCTCAGCTAATTTTGAATCTGTTCCTGTACGTGAAGTTTTTGAAGAGAATATCTTGAGAAAGTATACTGTTAATGTAAGTGGGAATGCAGAGTTTGGACGGTCACAAAAAACCAAGTCTGAAACAGAAATTTTTGAAAATATCGATCAACTAGATTGGTATGCCTATGATGATAACTTTGGAACAAGCGAGGAGAAATATCTGGTGCGTGCTATCCGTGAATTGATGAATGATTTGCAGGAAAAGTGGTCTGATATTTATCTTTTGCGAAATGAGAAAGCAGTGAAAATCTATAGTTTTGACGAAGGGCGTGCTTTTGAGCCTGACTTTATCTTGCTTGCAAATGATAAAAAAGTTGGAAATACTTCTTGGCAGATTTTCATTGAGCCAAAAGGAAGTCAATTTTTGGATAGTAATAATACCTTCAAAAATAGTAAAGAAGGCTGGAAAGAGAAATTCTTACTGCAAATTACTGAAAGAGATGAGGCAAGAACTTTGTTGGACGATGAACGTTATCGTATCGTCGGTCTTCCTTTCTTTAATAATGAGATGAGCAGAGAAGTTGTAAATAGTAATTTAAAAGATTTATAGCGTAAATTGGGGAGTTTATGATTTCGAAAATGATTACCAAGTTTAGTTAACTGAGTCAAATAAGATTTTTCCAAAATCCATTGACAAAAGCCAACATTTTTTGTAAAATAAGAATCAATTAAATACCAACACCGAATGAAGTTTAATAGAAGTGGGGAATCGTTTGATTTTCCATGACTGTAAATGGACGGAACTCTGGAGAGACCGTAAAGGCACCGAAGGGGCAAGGCAGGCAACTGCTCAAACTCTCAGGTAAAAGGACAGAGCTAGGATAGACCGCTTTTTAGCATTTATCTAAGCATTCCAGAGTACATGTATCTCGCATGTGCTCTTTCTTTTGGGGTTGAAAAGATAGGAGAAGGAAATGTTAGAATTGCTTAAATCAATTGATGCTTTTGCTTGGGGACCACCCCTCTTGATTTTATTGGTCGGAACAGGGATTTACCTAACTGCCCGTTTAGGACTTTTGCAGGTTTTGCGTCTCTCTAAGGCCTTTCAGCTTATTTTTATCAAGGATAAGGGGCATGGGGATGTATCCAGTTTTGCGGCCTTGTGTACAGCCCTGGCAGCGACAGTTGGTACGGGAAATATTATCGGGGTGGCGACAGCTATCAAGGTCGGTGGACCAGGAGCTCTCTTTTGGATGTGGATGGCGGCTTTCTTTGGAATGGCAACCAAGTATGCGGAAGGTTTATTAGCTATTAAATACAGGACTAAAGACGATAACGGTGCTGTTGCAGGAGGTCCCATGCACTATATCCTCCTAGGGATGGGAGAAAAGTGGCGACCACTTGCCATCTTTTTTGCCATCGCAGGTGTCTTAGTAGCTTTGTTGGGAATCGGGACCTTCACTCAAGTCAACTCGATTACAGAATCGATCCAAAATACAACGACTATTTCGCCAGCTATCACGGCTCTTGTTTTGTCTGTCTTAGTAGCGATTGCCGTTTTTGGCGGGCTCAAGTCCATTTCAAAGGTTTCAACTGCTGTTGTTCCTTTTATGGCCATCATCTATATTTTGGGAACTCTTACAGTTATTTTCTTTAATATCGGGAAAATTCCTTCTACAATCGCTTTAATCTTGACATCAGCTTTTAGTCCTATTGCTGCGATAGGTGGATTTGCTGGTGCTAGCATTCGGATGGCTATCCAAAATGGTGTGGCGCGTGGTGTCTTTTCAAACGAATCTGGTCTAGGTTCTGCTCCCATTGCAGCTGCTGCAGCTAAGACAAATGAACCAGTAGAGCAAGGTTTGATTTCCATGACAGGAACCTTTATTGATACCCTCATCATTTGTACTCTGACTGGTTTGACTATCTTGGTAACTGGAGTATGGAATAGTGACTTGAATGGAGTGGCTTTGACTCAGTCAGCCTTCTCAACAGTCTTTTCACACTTTGGACCTGCCCTCTTGACCATTTTCCTTGTACTCTTTGCCTTTACAACGATTCTAGGTTGGAACTACTATGGAGAACGCTGTTTCGAGTTCCTCTTTGGTGTTCGTTTTATCTGGCTCTACCGTGTGATTTTTGTGCTCATGGTCTTGCTGGGAGGATTTATCGAGTTGGATATGGTTTGGATTATCGCAGATATCGTCAACGCTTTGATGGCTCTGCCAAACTTGATTGCCCTCTTAGTTTTATCACCAGTTGTTATTGCTGAGACTAAAAAGTATTTTAATAAATAATAGAATCACACATCGCGTGTGATTTTTTGCTTTCATAAAAAATTTCTATCAGTGCAATTTAAAATATATATTATACACGGTATAGAATCTGTGATAGACTAGATTTCAACAACATGAAAAGAGGTTTTATGATGACAACATTTACAATCCATACAGTAGAATCAGCACCAGCAGAAGTGAAAGAAGTTCTTGAAACAGTAGAAAAAGATAACAATGGCTATATTCCTAACCTAATCGGTCTCTTGGCTAATGCACCTACTGCTTTAGAGGCTTACCGTACTGTCGGAGCCATCAACCGTCGCAACAGCCTGACACCTGTTGAGCGCGAAGTAGTGCAAATCACGGCAGCTGTGACCAATGGTTGTGCCTTCTGCGTCGCAGGTCACACAGCCTTTTCAATTAAACAAATCCAGATGAATGATGACCTTCTGCAAGCCCTTCGCAATCGTACTCCAATTGAAACAGATCCTAAATTGGACACCCTAGCTAAATTTACCTTGGCAGTTATCAATACCAAGGGTCGTGTAGGAGATGAAGCCTTGGCTGAGTTTTTAGAAGCTGGCTACACTCAACAAAATGCCTTGGATGTGGTTCTTGGTGTCAGCCTAGCAAGCCTCTGTAACTATGCCAACAACCTAGCCAATACACCAATTAATCCAGAATTGCAACCTTATGCTTAATCCATATCTGAGAAAAATGAAGTCTAAAATAATTGGACTTCGTTTTTTTAAATCCTCATTTAAGCGCTTTTATGCTATACTGAAACTAACATGATTATTGGAGGTTAGGATGAAAAAACTCCCCTTGGTATTTTCTGGTTGTTTGCTAGGTTTGGCAGGAGCTGGAAATCTCGTTTTAGATACGTTGCCGGTTCTGTCCCATCTGTTGAGTCTGACAGGTTTGAGTTTGTGGATTTACTTTCTGCTTCTGCATCTCTTTAATTGGAAAGAGACCAAGCAAGAATTGACCAAGCCCCCTCTTTTGTCAGGAATGGCAACCTTTCCCATGGCTGGAATGATTTTATCGACCTATGTCTTTCGCGTGTTCGCTCATCTTCCTATAGTAGCGCAAGGGCTCTGGTGGTTTTCATTTCTCTTGGATTTGGCCCTGATTGCTGGATTCACCATCAAATTTGCCTGTCCTGGTCGGAGGGTTCATTCCACTCCTAGCTGGACGGTTCTCTATGTGGGAATAGCAGTGGCAGCTTTGACTTATCCACTGGTAGGTATCATCGAAATTGCCTATGCTACTTTGAGTTTTGGGTTTTTATTGACATTCTATCTCTATCCCCTTATTTATAACGATTTAAAGAAACATCCACTCCCTGTAGCCATGCTTGGACAGGAAGGAATCTATTGTGCTCCTTTCTCTCTGCTCTTGGCTTCTCTAGTTCGAGTTGGAGGAGAGAGCCTACCGACTTGGTTCTTGATCGTCATGATTTTGTCTTCTCAATCCTTCTTTTTCTTTGTTTTAACTCGTCTACCTAATATTTTAAAACAAGGCTTTCAACCAGCCTTCTCAGCCTTAACCTTCCCAACCATTATCACGGCTACCTCGCTTAAGATGGGTCAAGGAATCTTGAAACTTCCATTTCTGGATTATCTGGTAGTGGCTGAAACTGTTATTTGCTTAACTATTTTACTCTTTGTATTAGGCGCTTATCTGATTTGGTTACGAAAAAAGGTCTAGCTAGAAATAGCTAAACCTTTTTTCGTAAGTGTCCGTATACTTACTGTGCTTACTACAAAAGTGAAGTAAGCATTTTTCTAAAATTGTAAATATATTATACTATAAAATTCAAGAGAAATGAGAAAACAAGATTGACAAATTGTCAGTAAAGTAGTATGATGTACAACAGGGGGAATAAAATGCGAGATGTAAAAGAACCGGAAATACGACGTGCTGAAATTATGGATGCTGCAATGCTACTCTTTATAGAACAAGGATATACTAATACAACAACTCAGGATATTGTTGACAAAGTAAATATATCAAGAGGCTTGCTGTACTATCACTTTAAGAATAAAGAAGATATCTTATATTGTCTGGTAGAACAATATTCAGATAAATTATTGAAGGATATTCATGCTATTGTTTATGATGAAGATAAAACTGCCATTGAAAAAATTAGAGCTTTTATAGATGCCACAATTATTTCTTCGGAAAATATTTCAGCAGAGGGAACTGAGTTACAAAAGACGGTTGATCTTGAAGAAAATCGTTATATGTTAGATAAGTTATCCCATAAGCTCATCGAAAAACTGACCATATATTTTGAGAGGATAATAAATCAAGGTATATTAGAAAAAGTATTTTTTGTAAAATATCCATCAGAAACAGCAGAATTCCTGATGACAGCCTATGTTTTTGTTTCTAATAACATAGGTATAAAAACTTCAAAGAAAGAACCTGTCAAAGATTACTTGGATGCATTTAAGATAATGCTAGAACAAAACCTAAATACAGAGGAGCTCTTTAGCTATTAAAAAGAGATGAAATTTCTGTAAAGAGAACTATGTGCCGATAGCTAAATAAAAACAAGCTATCGGTATTATTTCAAAATATAACTGACAAATTGTCAATGAAGGTAAAAATATGTTAGAGATAAAGAATTTTAGTAAATGTTATGGGGATAAAAAGGTTGTGGATAACCTATCTATTTCAGTACAACCTGGAGATATTTATGGTTTTATTGGGGCAAATGGTGCAGGAAAAACGACAACGATAAAGGCAGTTGTCGGTATCCATGATTTTGAATATGGAAGTATAGATATTAACGGTCATTCTATTAAAGAAGAGCCTATTATTTGTAAAAAAATGATGGCGTATATTCCAGATAATCCAGATTTGTATGAACATATGACAGGAATTCAATATATTAATTTTATTGCTGACCTGTTTGAAATTCCTACTAAAATACGCAGGGAAAGGATCCAAAAATATGGTGATTTGTTTGATATGACTGAGCATCTTTCGGGGATGATATCTTCGTATTCACATGGTATGAAGCAACGAACAGCTATTATTTCTGCACTGGTACATTCTCCTAAACTGTTGATTCTAGATGAACCCTTTGTTGGGCTGGATCCCAAAGCAACTTTCCTACTAAAGCAAATTATGAATGAGTGTGTTTCAGATGGAGGCGCTATTTTCTTTTCAACCCATGTATTGGACGTTGCAGAAAAATTATGTAATAAGATTGCCATTATCAAAAATGGAAAGTTAGTTGCAAGTGGTAATACAGGAGATGTCAAAGGTGATGAATCATTGGAGGCATTTTTCATGGAGGTGCAGGACGATGAGTAACATTTGGATACTAATTAAAGCACAATTGATAAATTTCTTTCCGATTAACGAGATTAGAGAGACGGGAAATAAAAAACAAAGTTCAATGGCTATTGCGAGTTTTGGCATAATAACTCTTGCGTTATTTTGCTTTGTTTATAATATACTAACTGCTAAAATATTGGTACAAGTCGGACAGTATGATTTGATACCAGCATATATGGTCTCTGTCTCAAGTTTTTCAATACTATTTTTAACAGTATTTTATTCGAATGGCATTTTATTTGGAAGTCGAGATATGGAAATTCTCTTATCTTTACCTGTTAAAAGTTCGGATATTATTACCAGCAAGTTCATGTTTATGTACTTATTGAATTTTTTTATAGGATTGATGTTTATGCTCCCGGGTGGAATTGTATGGATCTTGAATGGAAGTTTAAACGTCTTACAAATTGTACTGTATTTTACTTCTATCATCTTTGCTCCCTTGATACCTATGTGTATAGCAGCATGTATGGGAATCATTGTTGTGACTATTTCATCTTATTTTAAGAGAAAAAATGTTATTGCTCTAATCTTTTCATTTGCAATGATAGGCATAATTGGATATATTGCAGTGTCAGCTATGAAATCAGGTAATGAAGACAGCATTGAGGTCATGCTTTCTAAGCAAATTACAGAACTGTATCCAATATCCGGGTTATTCGTGCAACACACAAATTTTCCAATGTATATTGGAATGGGATTATTTATTGCTTTTTCAACAGCAGTTTTTTATATATTTGTAAAAATTGTTGCGATGAAGTATGGATTGCTTAATACTCTTGCTAAAACAACATCAAGATATTCTAATAACAAAAAATCTTATAATAGAAAATCGATATTTCTTGCCTTGTATAAAAAAGAAATAGGACGCTTTTTAAGCTCGTACATGGCGGTCTTGAATGCAGGCCTTGGTGTAATACTTTTATGTGTTTTTAGTATATTTTTGTTTTTTAATTCTGTAGAACAAATAGGAGAGTCTTCAGGGATAGAAAATATAAATGAATCTCTCTCAAATTTTGCTCCATTATTTATTGCATCTATGCTCTCGCTCAGTTGCCCGGCAGCTTCAGCGATATCTTTAGAAGGAAAAAACATTTGGATTTTGCAAAGCTCTCCTGTTAAGGTAAAAATGATCTTAAATTCCAAGATAGCTGTAAACCTTACACTTCATTTGATTGGATATATGATTTCCATATTTGCATTTGCTCTAAAACTTAATATGAACTTTATTCAAGTTATTAACCTAATAATTGTTCCTGTATGCTATTCGATCTTTATAACAGTGATAGGAATTTCCCTAAATAAAAAGTATCCAAATTATGAATGGGAAAGCGAGATGATGGTTGTAAAGCAGAGCATGCCTGTTATTGTGTCTGGATTTGTTGGGATAATTGCACTCATTACACCAATTCTTCTTAATTGGTTTTTAAATCTTTCGATAACATCAGTTTTGCAGATAATATCAGTTACTTTACTTGTTATTTCAAGCGAAGTTTATATAAAAGTTAGCAAGTCAAATTTTATTTAGTTTAAGGAAGGAAAATGGTATGAAAGTTGGACTGTTAAAAGATGTCTTGGTGTTGATATTAATGATTGTTGTAATATTTATTATTTGCATATTTCTCCCAGAGAAAATTCCTGTTCATTTCAATGCAAAAGGAGTTGCAGATATATTTGCTAATAAATATTATCTTCTGTTTGCTACGGTTATTCCGTATTCTGCTTATTGGAAATTTATACGAGGAAGGAAAAATAAAAAGGTTAAGTGAATATGTATCCATATTTACAAATAGCATCTGTGATACGAGCAACTATTTTAAGAGGTAAGTATGTACCGGGGCAACAGCTACCTCCCATAAGGACTTTAGCAGAGAGGGAAGAATGTAATCCTGCAACCGTCCAAAAAGCATTAAAAGTTCTTGAAAAACAGGGGTTGATTGTCAGTCGTGGAAGTAAAGGATATTTTGTTACTGAAAGTGAGAAGAAAATAATTGAATTAAGAAATCAGCATTTGAACAGGCTTATAAAAATATTGTTTGAAAAACTATATGCCTTAGGATTTTCGAATTCTGAGATTATTAAACTATTTGATAGAATAGAAACTTAAATAGTGAATAAAAATCAGTTATGTGTGAAGAAAATAAAGATACTGACTATTTAGATTATTGATAAAATGGATGAAATGAATATGGAAGAATCGAAACATCTAATGTTAGAAATACCCAAGAAACATAATATTCCTCTTTTCAATAATCTCTATAGTAGATTATTGTTTCAGATGCAAGCTGAAACATGCAAGTGTAGCTAAAGAAGTGTTCTTATTCTTACGTTTTAGAGGACGCAGGTGGACAGAAAAAGGCTCCACAATATCCATAAGGGATTTACCCACTACAAATATTATAGTGCCTATAATCTCTATTAACTCTTGCTTTTTCACTTTCAGAATAAGGAACCTGACAAATTCATCGGACTCATTGAGGACAATCTAAAGCAGGTTCATCCTCTTTTTCAGACTGTCTTTAAAACCTTCCTCAAGGGCAAAGAGAAAATCATCAACGCCCTTCAACTACCCTATTCCAACGCAAACTTGGAAGCAACGAATAATCTCATTAAATTTATCAAGCGCAATGCCTTTGGTTTTCGGAACTTTGAAAACTTCAAAAAACGGATTTTCATCGCTCTGAACATCAAAAAAGAAAGGACGAAATTTGTCCTTTCTCGATCTTAGCTGACTTCAACCCACTACAGTTGACAATGAGGCATTTTTTATGGTTTGATAACTTCAGCTCCACCCATATATGGACGAAGAACTTCAGGAATGGTCACAGAACCATCTGCATTTTGGTAGTTTTCAAGAATAGCAGCCACTGTACGTCCAACTGCAAGTCCAGAACCGTTCAAAGTGTGAAGGAGTTTCACCTTGCCATCTGCTTCATCACGGTAACGGATTTGGGCACGACGGGCTTGGAAATCTTCTGTGTTTGAACAGCTTGAGATTTCACGGTAAGTATTTTGCGCTGGAATCCAAACTTCCAAGTCGTAAGTCTTGGCAGCTGAGAAGCCCATATCTCCAGTAGAGAGAGCAACGACACGGTATGGAAGGTTCAGTTTTTGAAGGATATTTTCAGCGTTGGCTGTCATTTTTTCCAATTCTTCGTAAGATTCTTCTGGTTTGGCAAATTTAACCATTTCAACCTTGTGGAATTGGTGCAGACGAATCAAGCCACGAGTATCACGACCAGCAGAACCAGCCTCAGAACGGAATGAAGGACTCATAGCAGTGAAGTAGATTGGTAGGTCTTTACCGTCAAGGATTTCATCACGGTAGTAGTTTGTTAGAGGGACTTCAGCTGTAGGGATAAGGACATAATTGCTGTCGCTGAGTTCAAAAGTGTCTTCCTTGAATTTTGGATATTGACCAGTACCAAACATAGAGTCATGGTTAACCATGTAAGGTGTGATGACTTCAGTATAGCCTTCTTTGGCATGCTCATCCAACATAAAGTTATAGATAGCACGTTCCAAACGAGCACCGAGTCCTTTATAGAAGAGGAAGCGAGCTCCTGTTACCTTACCGCCACGTTCCCAATCAAGGATACCAAGGTCTTCGCCAAGATCCCAGTGAGCTTTAGGTTCGAAATCAAACTCGCGTGGAGTACCCCAACGGCGAACTTCCACATTGTCATCTTCGTCAACCCCAATAGGAACGCTATCAGCTGGAATATTTGGAAGAGTCGTTGTAAATTCTGTCAATTTAGCATCGATTTCTGCCAATTCAGCATCCAAGGCTTTAACCTCAGCAGATAGATTTTGCATAGCAGCAATTTTGTCATCTGCATTTTCTTTGTTGCGTTTGGCTTGGGCAATCTCAGCAGAAACTGTGTTACGTTCTGCTTTGAGAGTTTCAACCTTGACCAAGATGTCTCGACGTTTAGCGTCGATTTCTTTCATCTCGTTTAAGATAGCAGCATCTACACCACGTGTAGCCAATTTTTCTGCGACAGCATCAAAGTCTGTACGAATACGCTTGATATCTAACATAAGAACTCCTTTATGAAAAAAGCACACCTGACAAAGCGTTGGAGTGGCAGGGCCACGGTTCCATCCAACTTCACAGGTGTGCACTTGATTGTTTATGTAATTGTTATTAACGGTAGAATTTCACTTATCTCTCCTATCTGCTCGCAGCACCCGCAGACTTTCTGAAAGAAGAAGATAACCTACTTATCCGTTGCTATGATTATACTAAAGTTTCTACTTTTTTGCAAATAGATTTTTAAATTTTTGACCAATTGTTTGAATTAGGGTAGGAAGCTTGACGACCTTATCATTACCCAGTTTTTCGCGAGCAATTTTGAGAATGGCACCTGAGTCTTTTGATGCAAAGAGGAATTTTCCTCTGTCTGTAAAGACTTCGAAGTGGCGACTGATTTTGCGACCAGTGACATTGGCTCCAATCTGGTTGATATGGCTCCAAGGAATCTGGATAAATTGTTCGACATTGACATCTGGATAAAATTCTAAAGCCTGATCTCCGACCAGGAATTTCCCAACTTTCCCAGCTATAGAGAGATAGGAAGTGCCTGTCGTATTGAGGAGCACTGTTTTGTTAAGAGATTGGACCATGATTAGTTTTCCTTACTTTCACCGAAAAAGGCATTGTAGAGGGCTTTAATTGCTGCTTTTTCTTGATCCTTATTGACAACAAACATGATAGAAACTTCACTAGAACCTTGAGACATCATCTGGATATTGATCTTGTTTTCAGATAGAGCACGTGTAGCAGTAGCAGTTACTCCGATATGACTCTTCATTTTTTCTCCAACAATCATAATGATTGAAAGGTCATGTTCGATTTCTGCATGGTCTACTTCAGCTTTTTGAACCAACTGACGCAGGATTTCTTCTTCCTTGATAGGAGTTAGTTCACGAGAACGAAGAATGATTGAAAGATCGTCGATACCAGTTGGCATATGTTCCCAACCGATGTTGAGGTCTTCAAGGATTTGAAGAACCTTGCGACCAAATCCAATCTCGCGGTTCATGAGGTATTTAGACATGTTGATGCTGACAAAGTCAGAATCACCGGCAATTCCCACAACTGGGAATTCATCACTACTGTGTTTTAGAACGATACGAGTACCTGGGTGGTCAGGGTTGTTGGTATTCTTGATAACTAGAGGAATTTTTCCACGGTAGGCAGGAAGAAGAGCTTCGTCATGAAGAACTGAGAATCCTGCATAAGCCAACTCACGCATTTCACGGTAGGTTAACTCAGGAATCGAGTGTGGTTGGTGGATAATTCCTGGGTGAGCTGCAAAGATACCATCAACGTCTGTAAAGTTTTCATAGAGGTCTGCCTTAACACCGGCAGCAATGATAGAACCTGTAATGTCTGATCCTCCACGTGAGAAGGTACAGATTTGATTTTCCTTTGTAACTCCAAAGAAACCAGGAATGACAAGAACCTCATTTGTATTTGTCAATTCCTCAATCTTGTCATAACTTGATGGAATGATGCGAGCGTGGCCAGGTTCACTTGTTACCACAATCCCAGCTTCTCTAGGATGAACATAGCGTGCATCGATACCGTTTTGGTTAAAATAGGCAGCGATCAATTTAGCATTGTTATTTTCACCAGCTGCTAGGAAAGTATCGTAGAGAAATTCATTTTCATCAATAGGAAGAGTGGCCAAGGCGCGAATACTTTTTGAAATTTTCTCTAGAACAGCTGGTTTTAGTCCTAATTCACTAACCATGGCAGCATAGCGGTCGATAATCCAGTTTTGACTCTTGCTAATATCGTTACCAGCAACATAGTCGCGATAGTATTTAATCAAGGCATCCGTAACCTTAGTATCTTCAGCATTGCGTTTACCAGGTGCAGAAACGACTACAAAACGGCGCTCTTTATCGCTTTTGACGATGTTCAAAACTTTTTCTAACTGACTAGCAGAGGCAAGAGAGCTACCTCCAAATTTAACAACTTTCATAAGAACTCCTAAAGTAAGTATTTTATACGATTATAGCAGAAAGAAAGCCTTTTTTCAATGAAGAAAATAAGCTATTTTACAGGGAAAGATAAGGAATCTAAAATCGGCTGAGACACTTATTACATTCTTATTCTTGCTTTTTTAGAGTAAAAAAGATATACTTTGATAATGAAATAATTTAACTTGCATATAAAAATAAAAAAGGAGTCCAGATGGAACATATTATTTATCAGCTTGAAGAGGATTTGGCAATTATTACTTTAAACCGTCCTGATGTCGCTAATGGTTTCCATATTCCCATGTGTGAGGAAATTTTAGAAGCCTTGACTCTGGCGGAAGAGAATCCAGCTGTGCATTTTATCTTGATCAATGCGAATGGCAAAGTCTTCTCAGTTGGGGGAGATTTAGTAGAGATGAAGCGGGCAGTGGATGAGGATGATATTCCATCATTGACGAAAATCGCAGAATTGGTCAATACGATTTCTTATAAAATCAAGCAAATTGCAAAGCCTGTTTTAATGGAAGTTGACGGTGCTGTTGCAGGCGCTGCAGCGAATATGGCTGTTGCCGCAGATTTCTGTTTAGCGACCGATAAGGCTAAATTTATCCAAGCCTTTGTTGGAGTTGGTTTGGCTCCAGATGCAGGAGGAATTCATCTCTTGAGCCGCAGTATCGGTGTGACGCGTGCTACTCAACTATCCATGACAGGAGAGGCTTTGACAGCAGAAAAAGCTCTAGAGTGGGGTGTGGTTTACCGCATTTCTGAAGCTGATAAGTTAGAAAAAACCAGAGAACAACTTCTTAAAAAATTAAGACGTGGTTCAAGCAATTCCTATGCTGCCATTAAGAAGTTGGTTTGGGAGAGCCAATTTAAAGATTGGCAAGATTATGCTGTTTTAGAACTGCATCTACAGGAATCACTGGCCAAAACAGAGGATTTCAAAGAGGGAGTTCGGGCTCATTCGGAGAGAAGAAGACCTAAATTTACAGGAAAATAAAAAAATACTTGCGCCATTCTTTGAAGTTTGATATAATTCTTTTGTCAAATGTTTTGATTGTAAAAGTTTTTTGAGAAGGAGGGAAAGAAAGATTGGACTACCAACGAATTAATGAATATTTAACATCTATATTTAACAATGTCCTCGTCATTGAGGAAGTTAGCTTGAGAGGTAGTCGTTTCAAGGATATCTCCATCAAAGAAATGCATACGATTGATGTGATTGGGAAATTCCCAGATGTAACACCAAGTCAAGTGTCGAAAGAGTTGATGGTGACTCTTGGGACAGTTACGACTAGTTTGAATAATCTCGAACGCAAGGGTTACATTGAACGCATTCGTTCAGAACATGATCGACGTGTAGTGCATCTGCATTTGACAAAGAAAGGTCGCTTGGTTCATAGACTACATAAACGCTTCCACAAGGCCATGGTTGAAAAAATCATTGATGGTATGAGTAAGCAAGAAATTGAGGTTATGAGCAAAGGTTTGACCAATCTTTATCAATTTTTGGAGGATTTGAGATAATGGCTTTTGCAAAAATAAGCCAGGTTGCTCATTATGTGCCAGAGCAAGTGGTTACAAATCATGATTTGGCTCAGATTATGGATACCAATGATGAGTGGATTTCAAGTCGGACGGGAATACGACAAAGGCATATCTCAAGAACAGAATCTACTAGTGATTTGGCTACAGAGGTTGCTAAGAAACTGATGGCAAAAGCTGGAATCACAGGAGAGGAGCTGGATTTTATCATCCTAGCTACCATTACTCCTGATTCGATGATGCCCTCTACAGCTGCTCGTATCCAAGCTAATATTGGTGCTAATAAGGCCTTTGCTTTTGACCTAACAGCTGCTTGCAGTGGATTTGTATTTGCTCTTTCAACTGCTGAAAAGTTTATCGCTTCTGGTCGCTTTCAAAAAGGCTTGGTGATTGGTAGTGAAACCCTCTCTAAAGCAGTCGATTGGTCAGACCGATCAACAGCTGTTTTGTTTGGAGATGGTGCTGGTGGAGTCTTGCTAGAAGCTAGCGAGCAAGAGTATTTCTTAGCTGAGAGTCTCAATAGTGATGGAAGTCGCAGCGAGTGTCTGACCTATGGACATTCAGGTCTACATTCTCCATTTTCAAATCAAGAAAATGCAGATTCACTTTTGAAGATGGATGGACGCGCAGTCTTTGATTTTGCCATTCGGGATGTAGCTAAGTCTATCAAACAGACTATTGAAGAATCTCCTGTAGAGGCGACAGACTTGGATTATCTGCTACTTCATCAGGCTAATGACCGTATTTTGGATAAGATGGCTAGGAAAATCGGTGTCGACCGAGACAAACTTCCAGCCAATATGATGGAATATGGTAATACCAGTGCAGCCAGTATCCCGATTTTACTTTCAGAGTGTGTGGAACAAGGTCTCATCCATTTAGATGGTAGCCAGACTGTTCTGCTATCAGGCTTCGGTGGAGGCTTGACCTGGGGCACACTCATTCTTACAATTTAGGTAATCATGTGGTGAACACATTGTTATAAAAAACTATTTATTTTAAAGGAGTCCTATTATGGCAGTATTTGAAAAAGTACAAGAAATTATCGTTGAAGAACTTGGGAAAGACGCATCAGAAGTAACACTTGAATCAACTTTTGATGACTTGGACGCAGATTCATTGGACTTGTTCCAAGTAATCTCAGAAATCGAAGATGCTTTTGATATCCAAATCGAAGCAGAAGATGACTTGAAAACAGTTGGTGACTTGGTTGCCTACGTTGAAGAGCAAACAAAATAAACAGAATATAGATAGAAGGAGTAGGGAAACCCGCTCCCTCTTGTTTAGGCAATAGTTTGATTTTCAAATTATGACAATATCGAACTATTACGTAAGCAAGAAACGATGGAGGCACTATGAAAACGCGTATTACAGAATTATTGAACATTGATTATCCTATTTTCCAAGGAGGGATGGCCTGGGTTGCTGATGGTGATTTGGCAGGAGCTGTTTCTAAGGCTGGAGGACTAGGGATTATCGGTGGGGGGAATGCCCCTAAAGAAGTTGTCAAGGCAAATATTGATAAAATCAAATCATTGACTGATAAACCCTTCGGTGTCAACATTATGCTCTTGTCTCCCTTTGTGGAAGATATTGTAGACCTCGTTATTGAGGAAGGTGTTAAGGTAGTGACAACAGGAGCAGGAAATCCAAGCAAATACATGGAACGATTTCATGCTGCTGGTATAACAGTTATTCCTGTTGTGCCAAGTGTTGCCCTAGCTAAACGCATGGAAAAAATCGGTGCGGACGCTGTTATTGCAGAAGGAATGGAAGCTGGGGGACATATTGGGAAATTAACAACCATGACCTTGGTGCGCCAGGTAGCTGCAGCTGTATCTATTCCTGTTATTGCTGCAGGAGGGATTGCGGATGGTGAAGGTGCTGCGGCTGGCTTTATGCTAGGTGCAGAGGCTATTCAGGTTGGAACTCGTTTTGTCGTTGCAAAAGAGTCTAATGCCCATCCAAATTACAAGGCGAAAATTTTAAAAGCTAGAGATATTGATACTACGATTTCAGCTCAACACTTTGGACATGCTGTTCGTGCGATTAAAAATCAGTTGACTCGTGATTTTGAACAAGCTGAAAAAGATGCCTTTAAACAAGACAATCCAGATTTGGAAATTTTTGAACAAATGGGAGCAGGTGCTCTAGCCAAAGCGGTTGTTCACGGAGATGTGGATGGTGGCTCTGTTATGGCAGGTCAGATCGCAGGACTTGTTTCCAAAGAAGAAACCGTTGAAGAAATCCTAAAAGATTTGTATTACGGAGCAGCTAAGAAAATTCAAGAAGAAGCCTCTCGTTGGGCAGGAGTTGTAAGAAATGACTAAAACAGCCTTTTTATTTGCTGGCCAAGGTGCCCAGTATCTAGGTATGGGACGGGATCTCTATGATCAGTATCCGATTGTCAGAGAGACGATTGATCAAGCGAGTCAGGTACTCGGTTATGATTTGCGTCATCTCATTGATAGGGAAGAAGAAAAACTCAATCAGACCCGCTATACGCAACCAGCTATTTTAGCAACTTCAGTTGCTATCTATCGTTTATTGCAAGAAAAGGGCTATCAGCCTGATATGGTTGCTGGTTTATCCCTTGGAGAATACTCTGCCTTGGTGGCTAGTGGAGCCTTGGATTTTGAAGATGCGGTTGCCTTGGTAGCTAAGCGTGGAGCCTATATGGAAGAAGCAGCTCCTGCTGGATCTGGCAAGATGGTCGCAGTTCTCAATACGCCAGTAGAGGTCATTGAGGAAGCCTGTCGAAAAGCTTCTGAACTTGGAGTGGTCACTCCAGCCAACTATAACACACCTGCACAAATCGTGATTGGTGGAGAAGTGGTTGCAGTTGACCGAGCTGTTGAACTCTTGCAAGAAGCAGGTGCCAAACGCTTGATTCCTCTCAAGGTTTCAGGACCTTTTCATACCGCTCTCCTTGAGCCTGCTAGCCAGAAACTAGCTGAAACTCTAGCTCAGGTAAGTTTTTCAGATTTTACTTGTCCCCTAGTTGGCAATACAGAAGCTGCAGTTATGCAAAAAGAAGACATTGCTCAACTCTTGACGCGTCAGGTCAAGGAACCAGTTCGTTTCTATGAAAGTATTGCAGTTATGCAAGAAGCAGGCGTAACCAACTTTATTGAGATTGGACCGGGGAAAGTTTTGTCAGGCTTTGTCAAAAAAATTGATAAAACGGCTAAACTAGCCAATGTTGAAGATCAGGCGAGTTTGGAAACCTTGCTAGAAAACGAGTAATCCCTTCTCCCATAAATACAAGAGGAAACAGGAGAAAAGAATGCAACTAAAAAATAAAAATATCTTTATTACAGGTTCGAGTCGTGGAATCGGTCTTGCCATCGCCCACAAGTTTGCTCAAGCAGGAGCTAATATTGTATTAAACAGCCGTGGGGTCATCTCAGAAGAATTGCTAGCCGAGTTTTCAAACTATGGTGTCAAGGTGGTTCCTGTTTCAGGAGATGTGTCAGATTTTGCAGATGCTAAACGTATGGTTGAGCAAGCTATTGCAGAGCTGGGTTCAGTAGATGTTTTGGTCAATAATGCAGGGATTACCCAAGACACCCTGATGCTCAAGATGACAGAAGCGGATTTTGAAAAAGTGCTCAAGGTTAACTTGACTGGTGCCTTTAACATGACACAATCAGTCTTGAAACCGATGATGAAAGCCAGAGAAGGTGCTATCATTAATATGTCTAGTGTTGTTGGTTTGATGGGAAATATTGGCCAAGCTAACTATGCAGCTTCTAAGGCTGGTTTGATTGGTTTTACCAAGTCTGTGGCGCGTGAAGTGGCCAATCGCAATATCAGAGTTAATGCTATTGCACCTGGAATGATTGAGTCCGATATGACAGCTGTTCTATCAGACAAGGTAAAAGATGCCATGCTGGCTCAAATTCCTATGAAAGAATTTGGGCAGACAGAGCAGGTTGCAGATTTGACAGTATTTTTAGCAGGCCAAGATTATCTAACTGGTCAAGTGGTTGCCATTGATGGTGGCTTAAGTATGTAGCAGAAGCTAGAGGTGAAAAAGATGAAACTAAATCGCGTAGTAGTAACAGGTTATGGAGTAACATCTCCAATCGGAAATACACCAGAAGAATTTTGGAATAGTTTGACAACTGGAAAAATCGGAATTGGTCAAATTACAAAATTTGATCATAGTGACTTTGATGTGCATAATGCGGCAGAAATCCAAGATTTTCCTTTTGATAAATACTTTGTAAAGAAAGATACCAATCGTTTTGATAACTATTCTTTATATGCCTTGTATGCGGCCCAAGAAGCTGTTAATCATGCCAATTTGGATGTAGAGGCTCTTGATAAAGATCGTTTTGGTGTTATCGTTGCCTCAGGTATTGGTGGAATCAAAGAAATTGAAGATCAAGTGATTCGCCTAAATGACAAAGGACCAAAACGTGTGAAACCATTGACCCTTCCAAAAGCATTGCCAAATATGGCTTCAGGAAATGTCGCTATGCGTTTTGGAGCAAACGGTGTTTGTAAATCCATCAATACTGCCTGCGCTTCATCAAATGATGCGATTGGGGATGCCTTCCGCTCAATTAAATTTGGTTTCCAAGATGTTATGTTGGTAGGTGGTTCAGAAGCTTCTATTACACCTTTTGCTATCGCAGGTTTCCAAGCCCTAACAGCTCTTTCAACTACAGAGGATCCAAGTCGCGCTTCAATTCCATTTGACAAGGACCGCAATGGTTTTGTCATGGGAGAAGGTTCAGGAATGTTGGTTCTTGAAAGTCTTGAACATGCAGAAAAACGTGGGGCAACGATACTCGCTGAAGTGGTTGGTTATGGACATACCTGTGATGCCTACCACATGACTTCTCCTCATCCAGAAGGTCAGGGAGCTATCAAGGCCATCAAACTAGCCTTGGAAGAAGCTGAGATTTCCCCAGAACAAGTAGCCTATGTCAATGCTCACGGAACCTCAACTCCTGCCAATGAAAAAGGAGAAAGTGGTGCGATCGTAGCTGTTCTTGGTAAGGAAGTGCCTGTATCATCAACCAAGTCATTCACAGGACATTTGCTGGGTGCTGCAGGCGCGGTAGAAGCTATCGTCACAATCGAAGCTATGCGTCATAACTTTGTACCAATGACAGCTGGGACAAGCGAAGTATCAGACTATATCGAAGCCAATGTCGTTTATGGACAAGGCTTGGAGCAAGAAATTCCATACGCTATTTCAAATACCTTTGGTTTTGGTGGCCACAATGCAGTTCTTGCTTTCAAACGTTGGGAGAATAAGTAAGTATGAATTTAAACGATATTAAAGACTTGATGGCTCAATTTGACCAGTCAAGTTTGAGAGAATTTTCTTATAAGAATGGGACGGATGAGTTGGAGTTTAGCAAGAATGAAGCGAGACTTGTATCTGAAGTTGCACCTCAAGTTGCTCCAGCACCAGTTCTAGCAACACCTAGTCCAGTAGTTCCTACATCTGCTCCAGCAGAGACTGTAGTGGAAGAGACTTCGACGCCAGCTGAAGCAAGCGTGGCTGCTGAGGGAGATCTTGTAGAGAGCCCACTTGTTGGGGTGGCTTACTTGGCTGCTGGACCAGATAAACCTGCATTCGTTACAGTTGGTGATAGTGTTAAAAAAGGTCAAACATTGGTAATTATCGAAGCCATGAAAGTCATGAATGAAATCCCAGCTCCTAAGGATGGTGTGGTAACAGAAATTCTCGTTTCAAATGAAGAAATGGTTGAGTTTGGTAAAGGATTGGTACGTATCAAATGATCGATATTCAAGGAATCAAAGAAGCCCTTCCCCACCGTTATCCTATGCTCCTAGTAGACCGTGTCTTGGAAGTGAGCGAGGACACCATTGTTGCTATCAAAAATGTGACCATTAACGAGCCCTTCTTCAACGGTCATTTTCCTCAATATCCTGTCATGCCAGGTGTTCTTATCATGGAAGCCTTGGCGCAAACAGCTGGTGTCTTGGAGTTGTCAAAACCTGAAAATAAAGGAAAACTGGTCTTTTACGCTGGTATGGACAAGGTTAAATTCAAGAAGCAAGTTGTACCAGGTGACCAATTAGTTATGACGGCGACCTTTGTAAAACGTCGCGGTACCATTGCCGTGGTTAAAGCAAAGGCTGAAGTGGATGGCAAGCTTGCAGCTAGTGGTACTCTTACCTTTGCAATAGGGAACTAAGGAGGTTCTCCATGTTTCGAAAAATTTTAATTGCCAATCGTGGTGAAATTGCGGTTCGTATTATCCGTGCGGCGCGTGAATTAGGGATTGCGACGGTAGCGGTTTATTCAACTGCTGATAAGGAAGCCCTTCATACACTTTTGGCAGATGAAGCGGTTTGTATCGGTCCTGGTAAGGCTACAGAGTCTTATCTCAATATTAATGCGGTTCTATCAGCTGCAGTCTTGACTGAGGCAGAAGCCATTCACCCGGGTTTTGGATTTCTCAGTGAAAATTCCAAATTTGCTACCATGTGTGAAGAGGTGGGAATCAAGTTTATCGGTCCATCTGGCCATGTTATGGATATGATGGGGGATAAGATCAATGCGCGCGCTCAGATGATTAAAGCAGGTGTACCTGTTATTCCAGGTTCGGATGGAGAAGTGCATGACTCTGAGGAAGCTTTGATTGTTGCTGAAAAAATTGGCTATCCTGTTATGCTCAAGGCTTCAGCAGGTGGAGGTGGTAAAGGGATTCGTAAGGTTGAAAAACCAGACGACCTCGTTTCAGCCTTTGAAACTGCCTCTAGTGAAGCCAAGGCCAATTATGGCAATGGTGCCATGTACATAGAACGGGTCATCTATCCAGCTCGTCACATCGAGGTTCAAATCCTAGGAGATGAGCATGGACATGTAATTCACTTGGGAGAACGGGATTGTTCTCTTCAACGGAATAATCAAAAGGTTTTGGAAGAAAGTCCTTCGATTGCAATCGGAAAAACACTGCGCCATGAAATCGGTGCTGCTGCTGTTCGAGCGGCAGAGTCTGTTGGCTATGAGAATGCAGGGACCATTGAGTTTCTTCTTGATGAAGCTAGCGGTAAATTCTATTTTATGGAGATGAATACTCGTGTACAAGTAGAACATCCAGTAACAGAATTTGTTTCAGGTGTGGATATCGTTAAGGAACAAATTCGCATTGCGGCAGGTCAACCTCTGTCTGTTAAGCAAGAAGATATTGTTCTAAGAGGACATGCTATCGAGTGTCGTATCAATGCAGAAAACCCAGCCTTTAACTTTGCTCCAAGTCCAGGTAAGATTACCAATCTCCATCTGCCAAGTGGAGGAGTTGGCTTGCGCGTGGATTCAGCAGTTTATCCAGGCTATACCATTCCACCTTATTATGATAGTATGATTGCCAAAATCATCGTACACGGCGAAAATCGTTTTGATGCCTTGATGAAAATGCAACGTGCCCTCTATGAACTAGAGATAGAAGGGGTGCAGACCAATGCAGATTTCCAGCTTGACCTCATTTCAGATCGCAATGTCATTGCTGGGGATTATGATACTTCCTTCTTGATGGAAACCTTCTTACCTAAATATCAAGAAAAAGAATAAAATGACTTTAAGAGTTTAAACCGAAAAGGGGAATCAATGGCTCTATTTAGTAAAAAAGATAAGTATATTCGAATCAATCCCAATCGTTCGGTTAGGGAAAAACCTCAAGCCAAGCCAGAGGTTCCAGATGAATTATTTTCTAAGTGTCCAGGCTGTAAGCACACCATCTATCAGAAGGATCTGGGAAGTGAGCGTATCTGTCCACATTGTAGCTATACCTTTCGTATTTCTGCCCAAGAACGCTTGGCTTTGACAATTGATATGGGAACCTTCAAGGAATTGTTTACAGGGATTGAAAGCAAGGATCCCTTGCATTTCCCTGGTTATCAAAAGAAACTATCAGCTATGCGTGAAAAAACAGGGCTGGATGAAGCTGTTGTGACAGGAACAGCTCTTATTAAAGGTCAGACTGTGGCTCTTGGGATTATGGATTCCAACTTTATCATGGCATCTATGGGTACGGTTGTAGGGGAAAAAATTACTCGCTTGTTTGAGTATGCGACTGTCGAACAATTGCCAGTTGTTCTCTTCACAGCCTCTGGTGGAGCTCGTATGCAGGAAGGAATCATGAGTCTCATGCAGATGGCCAAGATTTCTGCAGCGGTTAAACGCCATTCAAATGCAGGTCTCTTTTACCTGACCATTTTGACAGATCCAACGACAGGTGGTGTAACAGCTTCTTTCGCTATGGAAGGAGATATCATTCTGGCTGAACCACAGAGCTTGGTCGGTTTTGCTGGGCGTCGTGTGATTGAAAATACGGTTCGTGAAAGCTTGCCTGAGGGGTTCCAAAAGGCAGAATTCCTATTGGAACATGGTTTTGTAGATGCTATTGTCAAAAGAAGAGACTTGCCAGATACGATTGCTAGTCTAGTCAGATTGCATGGAGGGAATCCTAGATGAATATTGCAAAAATAGTCAGAGAAGCGCGTGAGCAGAGTCGCTTGACAACCTTGGACTTTGCGACAGGCATTTTTGATGACTTTATCCAATTACACGGCGACCGTTCTTTTCGTGATGATGGTGCAGTTGTTGGTGGTATTGGTTGGCTTGGAGACCAAGCTGTAACAGTAGTTGGTATCCAAAAAGGCAAGAGTTTACAAGATAACCTAAAACGGAATTTTGGCCAACCGCATCCAGAAGGTTACCGCAAGGCTCTACGGTTGATGAAACAGGCTGAAAAATTTGGCCGTCCAGTAGTGACCTTTATTAATACAGCAGGTGCTTATCCTGGTGTCGGAGCGGAAGAACGTGGTCAAGGGGAAGCTATTGCTCGCAATCTCATGGAAATGAGTGATCTAAAAGTTCCGATTATCGCCATCATTATCGGTGAAGGTGGTTCAGGTGGGGCTCTGGCTCTGGCAGTCGCAGACCGTGTCTGGATGCTGGAAAATTCTATCTATGCCATTCTCAGTCCAGAAGGCTTTGCTTCCATTCTATGGAAGGACGGCAGTCGTGCCATGGAAGCGGCAGAACTGATGAAAATCACTTCGCATGAACTGTTAGAAATGGCAGTGGTGGATAAGGTGATTTCTGAAGCAGGACTTTCTAGCAAAGAACTGATTAAGAATGTCAAAGAAGAACTTCAAGTTGAGCTAGCTAGACTTTCACAAAAACCGTTAGAAGAGTTGTTGGAAGAGCGTTACCAACGATTTAGAAAATACTAATACCTCAGAATACATAAAAACTAGAACTGGCAGTCAGTTCTAGTTTTTATGTGCTTCTTATACTCAATGAAAATCAAAGAGCAAACTAGGAAACTAGCCGCAGGTTGCTCAAAGCACTGCTTTGAGGTTGTAGATAAGACTGACGAAGTCAGTAACATCTATACGACAAGCCGACGTTGACGCGGTTTGAAGAGATTTTCGAAGAGTATTACTCTGTGCAGAGGGGAAAGTCAAAAGGTGCTTGGAAGACCAAACACCTTTTCGATTATTCATTTTCTTCAGTTACAAATTGACTAAGCAGTCCGTTGATAAAGCGGGCTGATTTTTGATCTGAAAAATTCTTGGCAAGTTCAATGGCTTCATTGACTGCTACCAGCTGAGGTGTATCAAATGAAGTGATTTCAAAGATACCTAAGCGTAGTAAGTTTTTTTCGACCAAGGTCAAGCGTTCAACTGTCCAGCCTGATTTGAGGTGCTGGTTGATTTGTTTATCCAACTCGTCTTTTTGAGCTTGAATACCAGAAACCAAGTTCAGAAGAAAGGCAGGGATTTGCACATCTTCATCTTCACGGTCATGCGTGTAGGCAAAGCGACAAGCTGTTTCCATATCTGTGCCGAACTCAAGGCTCATGAGAGCTTGAAAAGCGCATTTTCGAAGTTCGCGTCTAGATTCTAATAATGGACTAGTCATTGAGGAAGTCCTCGTTAAATAGATCTTTCAACTCAGGTTTTGGTGTTTTATCTGGAACGATTCCTGCAACATGGATGTTGACAGCAACAAGTTCAACATCAGCCATATCTCGGACAGCATCTTTAACTGCTTTTTGAATCGCAAGAGCCACTTTTGGTACTTTCACACCGTACTCAAGGTAGAGATAGATGTCAGCAGTTAGTTCTTCGTTGCTTTCTTTTAAGTAGACGCCACGACCAAGAGAGAGTTTTGATAGGGTATCAGATACGGATTTATTTGAAAATGAGTGGACACCTTCAACTTTAGCAGTTGCGATGGCAATGATTTTTTCAAGTACACGTGGAGCGATAACGATTTCGCCAAATTGTTCTTCAATTCCCATAGAATGACCTCTTTCTAGAGATTAGGCACGAGAAACGTAAGTTCCTTCTGCAGTGTTGATGATCAATTTTTGTCCAGCTTCGATGAAGTCTGGAACATTGACAACAAGTCCAGTTTCCATAGTTGCTGGTTTACCAGAACCTGTAACAGTAGCACCTTTGATAGATGGTTGTGTTTCAGCGACTGTCAATTCAACAGTAGTTGGTACAGTTACACCGATTACTTCAGTTCCGTAGAATTGGATTTTTACATCAGAGTTTTCAAGGATGTAAAGCAATTCATTTTCAACATTTACGACTGGGATTTCGTATTGGTCGTAAGTTTCAGTGTTCATGAAGTAGGCAGTTTCATCCATTTTGTACAAGTATTGAGCTGGAACAGTTTCGATAATAGCTTGTTCGAATTTTTCTTCTGGACGGTAGCTTGTGTCAAATGTAGAACCAGTACGGACATCACGCAATTTCATACGCATGATCGTGTTCCCTTTACCTGGTTTGTGGTGGCTAGCTTCCAAAACGCGGATTAATTTTCCGTCTGCAGTTTCAAATGTCATACCAGCTTTCAATTTGCTTGCTTCAATCATGTTTTTACCTCTTTAATAAATATTATTACTCTTCATTTTACCATAAAATCTTCTGGAAATAAAGCCAAAATAGTTATTGAGACATGGTAGGAGCAAAAAACCAACCTCAAGGCTGGTTTCTTTTACATATTAATCTTCTTTCAACTTCGCTAATTCTTGGGCAAGGAGTTTAAGGGCGACTTGTGGGTTGGCTTGGCCTTTGGTTGCTTTCATAAGGAATCCTGTGAAGGCCTTATCTGCATTACGTTTACCTGACTTGAAGTCGGCAACAGCAGCTTCGTTATCGGCAAAGACTTGGTGGATAATTGGAATCAAGATAGCTGGATCTGAGATCTGAACCATACCTGCTTTTTCCACGTATTCACGCGCTCCACCGCCATTTTTAGCTAGGTGGACAAAGACTTTTTTAGCAATCTTAGAAGAGATCGTGCCGTCTTCGATGATGGCAATCATTTCAACCAAGTTTTCTGGTGTCAATTCGATTTGTTCCAGCGTCTTACCTTCTGCGTTCAAGAATTGAGCGACTTCCCCTTGGAGCCAGTTAGAGACTTGTTTAGCATCTCCTCCGAGAGCCACAGCTTTTTCAAAGAAGTCAGAAGTGACTTTGTTTGCGGTCAACTGGCTGGCATCGTAGTCTGACAAGCCAAGGTCAGCCACGTAACGCGCACGGCGTTCTTTCGGAAACTCTGGCAACTCTGTACGCATTTCCTCAATCCACTCGTCTGAAATTTCAAAGAGGGGTAGGTCTGGTTCTGGGAAGTAGCGGTAGTCTGCAGCTCCTTCCTTAACACGCATGAGGATGGTTGCCTTATTAGCTTCATCGTAACGGCGTGTTTCTTGGCGGATTTGACCCCCCGAGCGTAGGATTTCAGCTTGACGTTGGACTTCGTATTCAAGACCCTTGCGAACGTTTGAGAAGGAGTTGAGGTTCTTCAACTCTGTCTTGGTACCGAATTTCTCTTGACCATACGGACGAAGGGAGATGTTGGCATCCACACGCATGGAACCTTCTTCCATCTTAACGTCAGAAATGCCAGCGTACTGGATAACTTCCTTGAGGGCAGTTAGGTAAGCATAGGCTTCTTCTGGCGAACGCATGTCAGCTTCAGATACAATCTCAATCAAAGGAACCCCTTGGCGGTTAAGGTCAACATAAGAGTAGCCATCTGTACCGTGGGTGTTTTTACCAGCGTCTTCTTCTAGGTGAGCGCGTTCAATACCGATTTTTTTAGTTGTACCGTCTTCTAGCTCGACTTCAATCCAACCGTTATAGCCGATTGGCTCATCAAACTGAGAAATTTGGTAGGCTTTAGGATTATCAGGATAGAAGTAGTTCTTGCGGTCAAAGTGCATCTTTTTGTGGATGTCCATATTGAGGGCAAGAGCTGCCTTGATACCGGCATCAACAACACCTTTGTTGAGAACCGGAAGTACTCCTGGGAAAGACCAGTCAATGACGTTAGTGTTGGCATTTTGGTCATTTCCGAAGTGGGCAGAAGTAGGTGAGAAGATTTTTGAATTGGTGTTGAGCTCTACGTGGACTTCAAGTCCAATGACTGTTTCAAAGTTCATTAGTTGTCACCTCCAAAAATCACGGGTTGTTGTTTGTGGTAGTCTGTTGTTGCTTCAAAAGAAGCAGCAGCTTGGTAAATGGTTTCCTCAGAGTACTTAGGACCAATCAATTGCAGACCGACAGGTAGACCTTGAGCGAATCCAGCAGGAATCGAAATTCCTGGGAGACCTGCCAAGTTGACTGGGATGGTCAAGAGGTCAGCCAAGTACATAGCAACTGGATCGTGGTTGAGCGAATCCAAGTCATAGGCAACGCTTGGAGCAGTTGGACCCAAAATCAAGTCATAATCCGCAAAAACTTTTTCGAAATCTTGAATGATAAGGGTACGAACCTGACCAGCTTTCTTGTAGTAGGCATCGTAGTAACCTGATGAAAGACTGAAAGTACCCAGCATGATACGACGTTTCACCTCTTCACCGAAACCTTGGCTACGGCTGTTTACATAGATTTCATCAAGGTTGGTTGCATTTTCTGCGCGGTAGCCGTAACGGATACCGTCAAAACGTTGCAAGTTTGATGAAGCTTCTGATGAAGCGATGATGTAGTAGACGGCAACACCGTATTTAGAGTGAGGAAGGCTGACTTCTTCGACAATAGCACCAAGTTTTTCAAAGTGTTTAGCAGCATTAAGAATGGTTTCTTTAACTTCTGGGTCAATCCCTTCGCCAAGATATTCTTTAGGTAAAGCTATTTTCATGCCTTTGATGTCTTGACCGATTTTTGAAGTAAAGTCGGCAATGCGGACAGGAGCAGAAGTAGAGTCTTTAGCATCTTCGCTGGCAATAGCATTGAGCAAGAGGGCATTTTCCTTAACAGTTGGTGCAAAAGGTCCAATCTGGTCTAATGAGCTACCGAAGGCAATGAGACCGAAACGAGAAACCGTTCCGTAGGTTGGTTTGAGACCAACGATTCCGTTGAAGGCAGCTGGTTGGCGGATAGAACCACCAGTATCAGAACCAAGTGACAATCGTACTTGTCCTGAGGCTACAGCTGCAGCAGAACCACTTGATGAACCACCAGGAACCTTGCTGTGGTCCCAAGCATTTTTAGTGGCACCATAGTGAGAAGTCTCACCTGAACCACCCATGGCAAACTCGTCCATGTTGGTCTTTCCAACTACAATCATTCCCTTAGCTTTTGCATTGGTAACAGCAGTTGCATCAAAGATAGGCTCGTAGTTGTAGAGCATTTTTGAGGCTGCAGTTGTGAGAATGCCGTCTGTAGAGATATTATCCTTAACAGCAAGTGGAATTCCTGAAAGGACATTATCAGCGTCAATTCCAGCTTCATCAATAGCTTTGGCTTGAGCAAGAGCCTGCTCCTCAGCGATAGTAACAAAGGCGTTGATAGTTGTCTCTCGAGACTTGATATCTTCAAGCGTAGCTTGTGTCAATTCAGTTGCTGAAATTTCCTTAGAGACAAGGAGATTGTGCAAGTCTTCAATGGTTTTATTGTTGAAAGTCATTAGGCATCTCCTCCATCGTCTAGGATAGCTGGTACCTTGATATAGTAGTTGTCTTTTTCAGGTACGTTTTTAAACAAGCGATCGCGGTCTGTTCCTTCTTCGGCCACATCAGGGCGGAGTACAGTCTTGCGGTCAGCCATGGTCGTAGTAGGTGCAACACCAGTTGTGTCAACTACGACCAGCAATTCAACCATGTCTACAATCTTAGACAAGGTTGTCGCAAAGGCAGCAGTTTCTTCTTCAGAGAATCTTAATTTTGAAAGATTGGCAACGTGTGTTACCTCTTCTTGCGTAATTTTCATCTTGCATCCTTTCGTGAAATGATGATTTTTAGTCTGTTCTATTTTACCATATTTTCCTATAAATAAGGGAAGGAAAGATGAAAAAAGACAGGTGGAGGCTAGAGAATGTGTTTTAATGATGATTAATTTAAAAAGAGGATTTCAAAGGGGAAATTATATGATACAATGGTATAACAGAGAAGTGAAGACGGTGGTTACGAAATCGAAAGGATGGTGATGCTTATGTGCAGAATCCGTAAAATCTTAGTAGAAAGGAGTAACCAGATTTGTCACCCTTTGAGGCTTTGACGCTCATGTTTGTAGCTGGTAACTTTGTTATCACACTCCTGAAGTTCATCCTTGAATTGGTAAAAGAGACAAAAAAATAGCCGTCCTAACTTTGGCGAGTTAACGAGCTATTTTTTTAGTTATATAATTACAGCCACCGTCTTAAACGGCTCTGTAGGGTGTTGTTGACGCAACACCTTTTTCTATATTCATTGTAACATTTATTTAAAAAATTGCAAGGGGAATTGTTCTACTTTAGCAGTGTCTAACATAAAATAGAAATTGAAAAAAATGCTAAAATCCGATATAATGGAGTGTTGAAAGGAATGGTAAAATCCAATGTAGAAATCATTCTTAGCTATTGAAACAAGAAAAATAGAGAATCAAAGAAAGAGAACTTATGAATATTCAAGAAGAAATTAAGAAACGTCGTACTTTTGCCATCATCTCCCACCCGGACGCGGGGAAAACTACTATTACTGAGCAGTTGCTCTACTTTGGGGGCGAGATCCGTGAGGCTGGTACCGTAAAAGGAAAGAAAACAGGGACTTTTGCCAAGTCTGACTGGATGGATATCGAGAAGCAACGTGGGATTTCGGTGACTTCATCTGTTATGCAGTTTGACTACGATGGTAAGCGCGTCAACATCCTAGACACCCCAGGGCACGAGGACTTTTCAGAAGATACCTATCGTACCTTGATGGCGGTGGATGCTGCGGTCATGGTCGTGGATTCTGCCAAGGGTATCGAGGCTCAAACCAAGAAATTGTTTGAGGTTGTGAAACACCGTGGTATTCCAGTCTTTACCTTTATGAACAAGCTAGACCGTGACGGTCGTGAGCCTTTGGATCTCTTGCAAGAGTTGGAAGAAGTCTTGGGCATTGCTAGCTATCCGATGAACTGGCCAATCGGTATGGGGAAAGCTTTTGAAGGTTTGTATGACCTTTATAACCAACGCTTGGAACTCTACAAGGGGGATGAACGTTTCGCTAGTCTAGAAGATGGGGACGAGCTTTTTGGCACCAATCCTTTCTACGAGCAAGTCAAGGATGACATTGAGCTTTTAAATGAAGCTGGAAATGAATTCTCAGAGGAAGCTATCCTTGCTGGAGAATTGACACCAGTCTTCTTCGGTTCAGCTTTGACAAACTTTGGTGTGCAGACCTTCCTTGAAACCTTCCTCAAGTTTGCTCCAGAACCACATGGGCATAAGAAAACGGATGGTGAAATTGTGGATCCTCACGACAAGGATTTCTCAGGATTTGTCTTTAAAATCCAAGCCAACATGGATCCTCGTCACCGTGACCGTATTGCCTTTGTCCGTATCGTATCAGGTGAATTTGAGCGTGGCATGAGTGTCAACCTGCCTCGTACTGGTAAGGGTGCTAAACTTTCGAATGTTACTCAGTTTATGGCGGAAAGTCGTGAGAATGTGACCAATGCCGTGGCAGGTGATATTATCGGTGTTTACGATACAGGTACTTATCAGGTTGGAGATACCTTGACAGTTGGAAAAAACAAGTTTGAATTTGAACCCCTGCCAACCTTTACTCCTGAAATTTTCATGAAAGTTTCTGCTAAGAATGTCATGAAGCAGAAATCCTTCCACAAGGGGATTGAGCAATTGGTGCAAGAAGGAGCCGTTCAGCTTTATAAGAATTACCAAACAGGTGAGTACATGCTAGGAGCTGTAGGTCAACTCCAGTTTGAAGTCTTTAAGCACCGTATGGAAGGTGAGTACAATGCGGAAGTAGTCATGAGCCCAATGGGGAAAAAGACCGTTCGTTGGATTAAGCCTGAGGACTTGGATGAACGCATGTCATCAAGCCGCAATATCTTGGCCAAAGACCGCTTTGACCAACCAGTCTTCCTCTTTGAGAATGACTTTGCCCTCCGCTGGTTTGCGGACAAGTATCCAGATGTAGAGTTGGAAGAAAAAATGTAACTCAGTACCAACAATTGGAACTAAAGTTCCTAATTGTTGGACGCTAGTCGCTATTTGGCGAACTAGCTAACTGCCTTACTAACTACGTTTGGCAAATAGAATCGATTTGCCAAACTCCGTGTCGTAGTGTAACAATCGCCTTACCTAAACGCTTCACTAGGAAAAATCCACGAATATTATCGATTCGTGGATTTTTCCGTCGTAAGGGGTAGTGGGTGGTCTAGCTAACTGCCTTACTAACTACGTTTGGCAAATAGAATCGATTTGTTAAACTCTGTGTAGTGGTGTAAAAATAGGCTTATCTAAACGCTTCACTAGGCAAAGTCCACGAATGGTATCGATTCGTGGATTTTTCCGTCGTAACTGGTAGGAAGTAGCCTAGCTAACTACCTTACTAACTACGTTTTGTAAATGGAATCGATTTGCCAAACTCCGTGTCGTAGTTCGGTAAATTTACTTGATTGTGTAACAATCTAAGTAACTAATGAGCTTGAGAAAAAAGTTTCTAGTAAGTCCATGTTCAAGCACCTCCTAGAATTTTATTAACTCGGACGGCTTGATGCAGACACCTTTATCATCAGTGACTCATCAGAGTCTATTAAATTATATCATAAACTACTTCAGTCCCGAAAAATCACTCACAATTGTCATTTAACTTTAGATATTTTAAGATTTTTATGGTAAAATGTAAGCGTAAACATAAATGCAAGAAACTCTCTTAATATTCTATGCTTTTAAAAAGATAGGAGGAGTAAATCATGAAAAAGAATTTTATGATTTTCTTAACAGCAGTTGCTAGTTTATTGCTTTTAACAACATTTTCAACTACAAAGGCAGATGAAAATATTGACAATAACGGTAGTTATGAAACAAGAACATCTTTAGTAATGAAAGTTGGGGATTCTGCTACACAAGTATTTACAGATAATTCTGGGCAAGAAAATGTAGTTACCGTTACAAAGGTTGCTGACAGACCTCGAACCAGTTTTAGAAGTGCATGGGAACAAGTTTATAGTGAAAAAGCTAATAGCGGAACTTATTATATAAGTTACAAACGCGGGATATTTAACTGTGGCTTCTATATCACAATAGATACTCGTAACATTACCAGCGCATATGATTTATGGTATTTCCATCTAGTAGGCACAAACTCCGCAAATTTAGTGCATGAAAGTAATAGGAGAGCAACAGCATATTTCACATTTCAACTCGGTGTTCCTTGGATTAACGGCCCAACTTGGAACGGAGCTCTTCGAGCAGAGCTCGACGCAGACTATCTAGTTACACTGGTGAAGTAAAATGGGAATGTTTGGTTTGATGACAGTCGCTCTTACTATAACTCTCTTTCTAATCATCATTTTTTTAATAGTAAAAAATCTTAAGAAATAAACAATTTAAAATATTTAGAGAGCAGATAAAGACACCAAAATTAAATAATTTGGTGTCTTTTATTATGAAATATCCGCCCCTCTCCTTTATTTCACAAAAAGTCCGAAAAACTTCAATTTTTCGGAAAGATACTTTCTTTTAGGAAAGTATCTAAAAAACGATGAAACCCCTTGTGCCTGTAGGAGTTTCTAGCGATGTGTTGTGCGCAAAAAAGTCTGAGAGGTTCTCAGAATCGTCATCTCAGCATCAAATAAACGTGATTTTTGTATGATTAAAACATTTTTCGCCCTTTTTTCTTTACAACAATAATATGATATGATATAATGTAAGCGTATACAGAAGAGGCCGATTCAGTAAAGAAAGCATCATGTAGCTTTCAATTTTAATTTGTTTATAGAAAGGAGAATTCTTATGAATAAACAAATAAAAACTTCAGCCCTTTTAGGGGTATGTATTGTTTCTTTAGGGGTTATTGCTCCTGTTTTAGGAGCGAATCCAGTTGTTGCTGATTCCGTCACAGAGACAACAGTGCAAGGAAATCTTAATAAGATTGATGTTGTTGAAACTCTCTCTGATAATGGCTATCTAGACGTGGATCTTGATGCTAAAAAAGTTACCATTACTGAAAAATATAAGCAGGAGGTATTAGCTAACACTGACACTGACTTATATAATGTTATTTTTACCGAAAACTCAATTACAATAGCTCCTAAATATTCTTTCAGAGACTTCTCAGGATATACTAAAATCGTTTATACTTGGAAAGGATATGATATTTATTTAGATAGCACTGCTGCCAATGAATTTGCTGCTGGATTTGGTGGAGTAGCTACTCTTGCTGCTTTAATTCCTGAACCAACCATATCCAAAATTGTAGCTGCTAGTTTAGGGTCTGTTGCCGCTTTAATTGCTTATAATAATGCTGCCGGACGAGGGGTTATCATTGCTTTTGCAGGACTGTATCCAAAAGGAACTCCACACTGGATAACTTCTCAATGATATATACAAAATTGGTGTTGTTTATTACCTTTCTTGTAATAAGCTTGTTACCTGATAAGATTTTTGGAAAAAATAAAAAAATTTGGAAAATAGTTCTTGCAATATTGACGGCGGCGGCAGCATTGTCATTTATGTACTAAGTTATTTTAAGAATGTAGGGAAATAAACCCTACATTCTTTTTAGTTTTATCTGTTTTCTAAATTCTATTTATCCAAGCGCTTCAAAAGCTCTTGTTTTTATCCTCAAGCTCAGCTCTCCTTTGCTCGATTTCTTCACGTTTTTGGGCGATTTCTGCTTGCGCCTCGGGAGTTTCCAAAGTGCCTTGTGACTTGTGAAATTCTACTAGCATATCAACGATTTTTGGGTCTAATTCGTTGACATAATCAGGATTTGACCATTTCGGCACGTTGCTTGCAGGTGCTTGCTTTTTGCCGCCTTTTTTGGGCGTTTTGGCTTGTTGTTCAGCTTTCTGACTATAGTTGACCTCGTGGAATTTTCGTGCGTTTTATTTTACCTCATTATTCTGTTCTGTAATTAAGTTTTGTTCAGCCTATAGCTGCACCACTAGTAAAGTTTTACGAATGCTATTGTCTGTGGGCTTTTTTAAGTGTAAGTCTCAGAAAGTTAAGGGAGTTTATAGTCTTATTTTACTTGAAAAAATCAAGGCACAAACTAGAAAGTTAGCCATATATAGTTCAAAATATTGAGTTGATATTGAAGATAATGACAAGTTCGCAGATAGATTTAGGATAAAGCGAGGATAACTACTGTTACGTTTTGAGTTTTTGAAGACTATTATCGTTGGTCTCTATATAAATAGAATTATTAAACTCTATCTTCTATTTAGAAAAAATGTGTTGTTTGATTGAATATGTTGTGGAATATTTTTGATTAATTAGATAACTAAAAATTTTAAAATTTCAGGGAGATTGAATATATTTGCGGATAAAATTAAAAATAAGTAAGGGTTGTAATTTCGAAAATATAATAGTATTAGTTTGAGTTATTATAGTGTTTCGATGTGTATATCTAAATAGGTGTTTATTTATTCGTTTTTGATTGGTGCTTGATGTATATATCATATTGACCTTTGTTTGCATTTGAAGTATACTAAAGAGTATGATTAAATTTGATGAGAATTTGAGTTTTTGTTTGGGAAAGGAGTAGAAAATGTTTTTTAGACGTCAGAATGGTCGTTATAGAGAGACAGACCGTGTGACACGTTATAAGTTAATTAAATCAGGAAAACATTGGTTGAGAGCTTCAACCTCTCTTTTTGGCTTGTTCAAGGTTATGAGGGGTGGTGTTGATACGACTCAAGTCATGACTGAAGTAGTAGAAGATAAAGATAACCATTCGATTACAGGATTGGATATTATAAAGGGTATAGCTGCCACAGGAGCTGTCTTAGGTGGAGTTGTTGCGACTGAAACTAAAGTTTTCGCAAATGAAACAGTAGCTTTGGAAAAAACATTAGAAAATCCAGATTTATTGGTTACAAATGATACAGTAGTTTTAGGGACCACTTCAAAAGTAGATACAAGTAAGGTTGCGAGCGAGAGTTTATCAATTTCTCAATCTTTATTTACTAGTGTCTCAGAAAGTATGAATTCTGTTTCTAGCATTTCAGAGAGTATTTCGATTTCTAGTGCTTCAGAGAGTGTTTCAGCAAGCGCAAGTATAATGGATTCGATGACGTTGTTAGGTTCTTCCTCTGTAAATACTAGCCAATCAACAGTACCTGTAAGCAACTCGGTTTCAACTACTATGTCTGAAACAGTTAGCGGATTGGAAGTTCAATCTGAAGATATATTAGGCAAAAAAGGATTATCTAACTTATCTCCTATATCTGAATTGAGGCTTGCTAAATTGGATAGAGGTCCACTTGAGGAGAATGGAGGCATCACTAGCCTTGTTGGAGCTACAGCTGCTACATTAGTATCTTCAGAGATTTCTACTAAACAACAGGATGAAAATCGTAAGAAGCTTGCAAAACTCTCAGCTGAAATGGGTGAGTACCTAGCAAAAGCTGTAGGATTGCCGAATGCGAACTCTGCCATTAGCAAAGTGAATGCTGCTGTTACGGAGATTGAAAAAGCCTTGGCAGATCCGACTAGTGATTTGATATCAGTAGTACAAAAAGCGACTCTAGCTCGTAATTCCATTGTCAATGCCGTTTTAGGTGCACATTCAGGTCAACGTGATAGTCGTAACGGAAAAGCGATAGAGAGAGGAGCGTCCCCTAGAGCATCACTCTCTAGCCGTGCAGCCTCTAATCCGCCTACGATTACGATGCCATCTGATGTCACTTTTTATAATGATGATGCCGTCACTAATTTTCAGATACAATTACGTGATGATAGAGGGATGGATAGAATCAGTGCTTCTGCATCCAATGCTATTATTACAGGTATAACTTCCCCAAACTATCCTGCTACTATTAGAAGAGGGCTAGGGGATTTGTGGACTTATGACTACAGAGGAAATCGAACAGGATTCCAAAAATCATATAACATTGATATAACAGGAACAGTTGGTCGTAAAGGTACTGCTTGGGAACCGTATAGACCAGGTACTTATCCTCTTGAATATACCGTTACAGATATTGATGGTCAGCCTGCTAGAGCTGTTACCAATTTCCATATCAAAGGATTCAATGAGCGACAAAATCCTGTGAGTGGCGCGACTGTCGCAGTAAATGATAAAACAAATTTAAGTCCAACAGAAAGAAATCAAGTCTTGGCTAATTTTAAAACAGCCAATGCGAGCATTCTTTCAAGTACAGACTACAAAAAAGGATCTGAAGAAGGTTCCATCAGTGTAGCTAATAATGGAGATGTTACTATTACTTATCGTGATAGAACATCGGATACAGTCACAAACAATGTTCAGTATGGTGTGGAGAAAGCGACTGACACATTCTATGCAGTAAGTGATGAGTCGCTGTCTAATATAAATCTAAGAAGTCTTGTCCGTCCAGTTGGCGGAGCTTCTGACTTCCCTAGTAGGACAAGATTTGCATGGAAACAAGGTCAAGCTCCTACAATGGTAGCGATGGGAGATCGAGAGAATCTTAGAACTGCAACCTTAACGGTAACTCATCCAGATAACACTACTACGGATTTAACATACAATTACAGAATTTACCAAAAGATTGAGACCAACACTCACAATAGGGTTACAGGTCAATTCTATGGCTTCAAAGGCGGTACTAATGGTCGAACTGCTAGCGGTAGCTTGTCGAATAATATAGGTGGCAATACTAGCTTGTATACCAATGTTGCAGCTCTTCCTGCAAATACAACCTGGACCTATGAGTACAAATTGAATAGTAACTTAAATGGTACAGGCACACTACAGAAAACACCAGTTGGTGGAAAACCAGAATTTAGTAGTGTTTGGAATAATACTCAAGCGCATCAAACAGAGTACCGTGTAGTAGCGACTTATCCAACAGGACGCTTTGGAACTCCGTCTACACAAGATCCTGCTTTGACAAGTGAGACAAGCTTTACTTATACAGTAGTGGATCCAGTTGCTAAACAAACTTATGAAACAACAGCAGGCAATATGTCTCCGTTGTCCACTATTAGCACGACTCCAGGTGAAGCCATTACAAACACTGCTAATACACCAGCAATACCAAGTGGTACAAGCTATGAATGGGAAACCCCATTAAATGAAGCAGCTGTTTCTACTCCAGGTTATATTACTAGAAAAGTTAAAGTAATCTTACCACAAGGTTCTACTGATACAGCCCGTAACAGTACACTGGTTCCTGTAACGATTAAGGTTAACTTGAAGACCCCACAAATTGCAGATGATCAAGTTAAACAACAAGGTGGTCTTCCAGGACGTAGTATTACAGTAACAAATGTAAGTCCAGGTGCAACAGTTACCTTGAGAATCAATAATCAGACTTTCGAAAAGGTAGCTACAGGAGATACAGTAACCTTTGAGAAAGAGAAGCTAGCAGCTGCTAATACTCCTCAAGGCCTTCTTCCTGTTGGCACTGTTACTGTAGAACAGACGATGAACGTTAGAAAACCAGATAATAGCATGGAAACCTTGCGTTCATCTAGTTCAACTAGTATTACAAGAGAAGAAGTGGCTCCTAAGGTTAAGGTTAAGGTAGAAGTTTATGACAGCGTAAACAAAGTTTGGGTAGAAGCTGAGAAGGATACTACGACAGGTAAGAGTAAAATCTTTGCTGGGGATACCTTCCGTGTCATGGTTGAAACGACTGATAATAGTGGTAAGGTTACCAACATTGAGGCATGGAATGATAACAGTTCAGGTGTCGGAAATCCAACGGGTGCTTCCCTTTTAGGTTCGGATGTTCATACTAATGGTGCTGCTGTAGAAGGTGGTACTGGTGGTGATTTCACTGCAAGTGCTGAAAATCCTCAACGTCGCCAAGTCATTACGGATGCTACTTATAATCTAAATAAACAATACAGACCGGATGGGGATGGCAGTCAAGCAAGTGGTAATACTTGGACTCGCTATATTCGTGTGAAAGATTTCTCTGGGAATGAGACACGAGTTGCTTATGGTATTCAGCAAGCACCATTGAGTGAAAAGTATACTCCAAGTACACCTGACACGATTCAGGTAACAAATAAAACGAATCCTTCTCCGAAAGATAGAGAAGAGATTAGTAAAGCAGTAAGAACGAAGAACGCAGGTCTTCCAATTAGTAGAGTTGATGTTGCGGCGGATGGTTCAGTGACGGTTGTGTATACGGATGGTACGAAAGAGTCTCTAAAAGTTGACCTATCAAATGAGAAGTATAGTACCTCTCTATCAACAAGTGTTGTATCATCAACATCAGTTTCAACGAGTGTAATCACATCTAGATCGACATCTGAGAGTGTGATCACCTCACGCTCAACTTCTGAGAGTGTAATCACATCTAGATCAACCTCTGAAAGTATAGTATCTTCACGTTCTACCTCTGCTTCTACATCGACATCAGCAAGTACAGTGACATCAAGAAGCGTTAGCCAAAGTGCATCGACAAGCGCGTCTAATTCAGTCTCAATGAGCGCGAGCCAAAGTGCATCGACAAGCGCGTCTAATTCAGTCTCAATGAGCGCGAGCCAAAGTGCATCGACAAGCGCGTCTAATTCAGTCTCAATGAGTGCTAGCCAAAGCGCTTCAACAAGTGCAAGTCAGTCAGCGTCTGAGTCAGCTTCAACAAGTGCTTCAACGAGCGCAAGTCAATCAGCGTCTGAATCAGCATCGACAAGTGCATCAACGAGCGCAAGTCAATCAGCTTCTGAGTCAGTATCGACAAGTGCCTCAACGAGCGCAAGTCAATCAGCTTCAGAATCAGCATCGACAAGTGCATCAACAAGTGCAAGTCAATCAGCTTCTGAGTCAGCCTCAACAAGTGCTTCAACAAGCGCAAGTCAATCAGCATCTGAGTCTGCATCAACCAGCGCAAGCCAATCAGCGTCTGAGTCTGCATCAACAAGCGCAAGCCAATCAGCATCTGAGTCAGCATCGACAAGTGCCTCAACGAGCGCAAGTCAATCAGCTTCAGAATCTGCATCAACAAGTGCTTCAACAAGTGCAAGTCAATCGGCATCTGAGTCTGCATCAACAA